>NZ_BAOX01000062.1:0-20483 GCF_000813105.1 Rhodococcus sp. BS-15
CCGCTGCACCGATCGCTGCACCACCGGCTGTGGCGGCGACACCCACCGGGACAGCTCCGACACCGGGGATCAGAACCGACCCGACTCCTGCGCCGGTGATGCCGCCGATGGTGCCGCCGATCAGGCCGCCGGCCAAGATCGCCGCTGGTGCTACGACTGCGTAGGTCGTGACAGCGGAGGTCGTTCCTCCGATGAGGACGCCTGCCGAGGTGCCGGCAGCCATCCGGTCCGAGCGTGTCGTCGGGATACCGAGGTTGTTGAAGTACGTCGCGCCTTGGGCTTCGAGCACAGCGGCGGTGTTGTTGACACGGTCCGCGTCGTCCTGGCTCAACCAACCTGGCTTCTCGCCGGAGATAGCACCGAAACGAACGGTGTTGTCCGGGGCCTGAATCGGAGCAACCGGCGTACCCGGTGCTACGACCGTCTCGTCCTTGGAAGGTTCGGGTACAGCGTCGGTCGAGGGCTGTGGGGCAGGCGTCGGCGGCGTCTGCTCGACTTTGGGTTCGCTGTAGTAGATCGGCGCGTTGTAGTTGGGAACCGAACGGGTCGGTGCGTTGCGGTACTCCGCCGGTGGCACGTAGGGGCCGACGTACTGCCAGTCCGCCGTCGTGCCTGAATCTTGCTGCGATACCGACGGGGACGGTGCAGTGACGCTCGGCTGGCCGCCGGGAACTTCTGTGGTTACCCCGGGCTGCCCTGTCGCGGCAACGGCGAATCCAGCGCCGGTGAACATCGCGGCCACCGTCAAAGTGAGCGCTGCTGTCGCTGACGCTGCGACAGGACGAGGGATCGCACGGTGGCGTGCTTTAGTTGAAGAGCGAGTCGGCATGGTGATATATCTCCTTTGAGATTTGTTGACCTACAACAAATTTGGATCTCAGATCGGTCGAGCAATTCAGCTATTGACCAGCAGGGAGGCTATGTGGGGCAATCGCATCGGCATGTGTGGATGTCGATCCGATTGCCTCACTTACTCATTTAGATCTAGCCGAACACCACCGACCAGAACCAAGGCTGCTGAAAAATCCACATCGGGTATCGGAATCCTTTCTGTGCGGACGGGTGTGATCTCGAGGAGTGATGTCCCGGCGGGGTCGCGCAGCGCTGAACATGATGAATGCGCTCACTGCGCGACCCTCGCGCCGGTCCACCGGTCGAGCTACAGGGCGCGGGGGAGCTCCTGTAGCTCACGAGTGGGACTATCAGCGAAAGCCCACCCGAGTCGGGTTGCAGTCCGGACTGTCAGGTCTAGGGCTTACGGGTAGGAATGGACCGCTCCTTGCACGATGTGGATGGACTCCACTCGGCTAGCAGGGCTCCGTCGTCACCGATGTATTGGTGGCGACCGGAATGCCCGTGGTCGAGCGAGCAGGCAATCAAGTCGCCATGTGTCCGATTTACGACGATTGACGCGCAGAACTGTTTCTGCGGGAGGAAATTTGGCACCATCGCATCCCGTGCGGCACTCACCTTGATTCGCCCCCGTAACCCCGGCGAAAGCGGCGATGTCGGGCGAATGCACCTGCCGTCGCACTTTGTCCGTAACGGCCCAACGCTGAACTTCGACGACGGCAATTGCTGATCTCAGCCGTCGATGGCAATTGCGATGCGGCAAGGGCGAAAGACGCGAACATGTGGAACTCCCGACAGGAAAGATCGGACGGAACCTGCGAACAGACCGACCTGATGTCCCGCGCTACAAGCAGTGCTGAGAACGACAAGCACCGAGGAATCCCTTTTGGGCGCGCATCAGGACTGTAGAACAGGTTAGGTGCACCGCGCAATCCGTTCTGCTTCGTGGAACTCAAATCGAATAGGTGCATGGATGCAACAGTAACGCGCAACTATAAAACGCACAAGAGTTCGAGGCTGCGGTGGATCGAGCAAGATGGGACTGTCTTGTAGGTTCGACAGGGAGTTGGGGACAGTGCCGCGAAGCGGAGTTCGTGGGTTTCGCGCCGACCGGTTGCGTGAGCTGCGGGTACGTGCGGGGTTCAGTGCTGACGACCTTGCGGCCAAGGTGGGCGCGACCAGGCAAGCAGTGTCGACCTGGGAAACGGGGCGCTCGACGCCACCGCCTGCGACGCTTGGCCGAATTGCGAACGCACTGCACACGTCGGTCGCAGCGCTTGTTCCGATCCCGGAGTCTCAGCTGAAATTGTCCGACCTTAGGGTGCACGCCGCGCTGTCTCAGGGCGACGCTGCGCAGCTGCTCGGGATGTCGAACACCGTTCTCGCCGACATCGAGCGTGGGCGTAAGCCCGAAACCGAGGAGCGCATCGAGTCGTTTGCCGAAACGTATGGGGTGTCGACGCGTACGGTGGCAGCTGCATGGAGTCGAACGCGCGATGCTCGCACGACACGCGCGCAGGTATTGTAAATCACGCAACTATAAAACTGATCTGGGTCCCAATGGTTCCCATCTTTCTCGGTCCGCAGCGGTCTCTGTGGATCCATATGAATCCGCGAAATTATTTACTACTTGCACAATTCGGTCAGAGTGACGAGTGCGGCCGTGGTGTGCTGATCGAGTGAAACTAAAACCGCGTCGATTGTCATCGGCTTCCAATTTCCGTCAAGAGTTCTGAAGCGAAGCACGCCGTTGGCGCGTTCGCGTGCGAGTGCGTTCGACATTTGCTTCGCAATTGGTACGTCGTCCGGATGAATCGCAGGTACCGGTTCGCCAGGAAGGTTTTCCCAGCAGATATCCGGTGCGGGTTCAGAGTTGTACCAGCGCAACAAGTTGAGTGTTCTGAGGTTCACCAGTGCGCGGTACTCGCCTTCTTTGGTGGAAGCCTCCAGAACGCGATGCTCGAGAATCGTAGGTGGGGGAGCGATATTGATTTCCCCTGCGGGGCCGATGTCGTGGGTGATACCCCTCAGGATGACTTCGGTTCCCGAAACCCCGTCTTCGGCAATCATCCGGCACGAGAAGTGCGCGGCCCGAAGTTCACCGTCGTCCCGCCTCACTGTCCAGACCGCTTGGTGAGTGGTGCCCGGCGCTGATTGCACGATCTTCGCCATTGCTTCGCTCTCGTCACGGTTGGTGACCAGTCGGGTGAACGCGCCCGCGAGTGCGCGCTGGGTCTCGCGCTCGTCTTGCGGAACGCGATACAGGTCGAGTAGATCGTCGCTACCGCTTGCCGTGCTATTCGTGAGGTTGAACTGCCACGCCCCCGCGGCGTGGCGTGGAGGTGGAGTCTCGTCACGCTGGCCAAGCCATACCCACGCGCCATGCGTACGGGCAGCAAACGTTTGTAGTGGTTCGGCCACTACTCGCCTGACTCGGTCTTTGGATAGCCGATCCACTACGGCTCCTGTAGAAAGCGCCTCCGCTACCGCGGCGACTGCCTCTTCGCGGCTGGTGGAGCTACGGAGAACTTTACGAGGTGGAACAAAGGATTTGGGCGAAGACCCAACCCCGATGACCGACGGCTCCCCGTCTCCGAACGTCTCAATCAGGATCCAGCTATTCGACATGGTTGACCGACCCCCGCAGGTCTGGTGAGTGAAATGTTAATTGGTGACGGCTTCTCAGCGCCGCCGCAGTGCTTGGAGCGCAGGCAGCAGATGTTGATAATGAGAGCCGAGTAGGCGCGTGGTTACGTCGATGAGGCGGGCGTCATTTCCGATTGTCACCTGCGACTTACCCTTCCATGCGCCCGCAATGATCTTCTGGGCTGCCACTTTAGGGGCGGTTCTGGCTACGCGGGTGTCGAAAAAATTCGCCGTTCGCGCGCGATCAACGCCGGGTGCCGCCCGTGCCGTCCGTGCGATCGGCGTTTTGAGTCCACCAGGGATAACGCACGTCGCACGCGCAGTTCGTGATGCGAGCCGCAGCTCTTGGTTGAGGGCCTCGGTGAAACCTCGTACGGCAAATTTCGACGAGTTGTACGCCGAGTAGCCTGGTGCGGACATAACCCCAAATGCAGACGACACGTTGACGATTCGACCTCGACGTGAATTCAGGATGTCTGGAAGGAAGGCGCGAGAGCTATTCACCACACTCTCGAAGTTGGTTGCCATCACGAGATCGAAGTCAGCTGTGGGAGTGTCGATGACGTCACCCCTGTAGAGAACGCCCGCGACGTTGAAGATCGCATCGAGACCGCCAAGCGCTCTACGTGATGACTCGGCCCACGAGTTGATCTCGGTCCGGTTGGCGACGTCGACTTGGGTCGCGCGTGCGACGGTGGTCATAGCAGCACATCGGGACTGCGTGTCCAGCAGTGCGTCGTAGTTGTTGTCCGCGAGAGCAAGTGACCATTTCTGGCTTGCTAGCTGCAACGCAATTTCGCGGCCGACCCCAGAACCTGCGCCGGTGACCACTGCTCTCCATTCCCCTGGCATCTAACGCCGCCTCCCGCACCTCGCTGCCCTTGGTAACTAGGCACAGTAACGAATGACTGAAGGTCGCGCTAGCAACCAGCTGGTCTGTATTCCGGTTTGTACCCAGTGGTTGGATGCGTTCGTACGGAGATGCTCGAAGATACGATGAAACGTCGGCGTGAAAATGACTTCGGGCCGGAAGTCTCGCCACCGCATTGCACGACGGTCAGTATCGAGCAACGTCTATAAGTACATCGGATGTCCCCGCGGTAAGTTGCATTTTCCGCACCGTTTTGGCTGAAACGCCAGTTCAGCACAGTTTTCGCTCCGCAGCTCTGTCGGTGACCTGCGCTAGGCTGCCGTTATCGACTTCCGGCCAGGCAGAACACCCGCGGTGAGCACATCGGTCGGCCGTGTGGAACTTGCAACTGCGGCCGTGGAGCCGGAGATCCCACCGGCCGTCGCGAAGCGGATCGCGAGAGCGGTGGAATCTTCGCGGTCGGAGGGGACGCGGCGCACCTACGCCGCCGGGTGGCGACGCTTCGCCCGCTGGTGCGAACGCGAGGGACATGCCGCATTGCCGGCGCACCCGGTCACCGTTGCCGCGTATCTCGTCGACGCCGCAGATACCCGCACCGAAGCGGGGGGAGCGGTCCTACGCCGTCTCTACCTTCGGGACCTGGATCGCCGCGATCAACCACCAGCACCGCACCACCGGACACCTCTCCCCGTCCGCACACGAACTCGTCACCGCCACCCTGTCCGGGATACGCCGGGAGTACGCCGCCGCGGGGGACCGCGCCCGCACCCCGCGAGACCCGTTGCTTGTCGATGACATGAAACTCCTTGTCGAGACGGCCCGGAAGCGGTGTCGCGGGTGGGCCGACGAGGTCCTCGAACGCCGTGACTCGGCAATTCTGCTCCTCGGCTTCGCCGGCGCATACCGCCGGAGCGAGTTGTCAGAGATGGCGTGTGGGGACGTCACTGTGCATCGGTACGACGGCCTCCACATCCGGTTGCGGAAGTCGAAGACCGACCAAGAGGGCAGAGGAGCGGTGAAAGCGCTGCCGTACACCGACTCTCACGAGACCTGCCCGCCATGCGCGTACGTTCGCTGGGTCCAGATCGTCGGCGCATTCGACGTCGGCGGCAGGCCGTCGGTGATTAGGCTGCTCCGTAAACGGGAGTTGTTCGACGCGCACGTGTGCCGTGGGGGAGTACCTCGCACCGCCGCTCGCGCGCCGCTGTTTCGCGCCATCGCCAAGAACGGAAACCTGGGGGACACTGCGTTGTCCGGAGCAGCAATCCACCAGACCATCCGTCGCCGTGCTGACCACGCGGGCTTCGACCCAACCGCTCTCGCCAAGCTCGGAGGTCATTCCCTGCGCGCTGGGTTTGTCACACAGCACCCGCAACGGTGCCGACGGATCCGCCATCGCCCGCCAAACCGGCCACGCCAGCCTCGACTCGGTCGAGGTGTACCGCCGCGAGCACACCCCACTCGTTGGGAATGCCGTCAACGACATCGGCTTATAGCCAGTCTGCCTGGAGGTGACGGTCTCGCGACCCTAGAGCCGCCGGGTCGCCCTCGTTGATTCGCATCACGTACGTGCTCGCAATTTCGTTGTCGCCTGTCAGAGGCTTTTGGAGTCACGGGCTCCATCGCATAGTTAGAACTGTCGGTGCCCAGCTGTAGCCTCCTGGTGAGAAACCGGGAGCAGATATGAACCTTGTAGAACGCCAAGCGATTCTTCGTCGTTGGGTGATGCCGTCGAGCGATTACGAGAAGGACAAGCAGGACCGCGCTCTACGGATGGTCAAGAGCGCCATTGACGCGTGGCCGGCCTTCAATGGCGTGGCGTACCACATCTACGCGAAAGGCTCCTACGCCAACAACACGAACGTCCGCCTCGACAGTGATGTCGACATCGCGGTGCAAAACCGAGAGTGCCTTTACTACGAGTACAACGGCTGCGAGCAACCGTCGAGTGAAGGGACCCCTACATATGACGGCGATTGGACACCGCCACTCTGGCGCGCCGAAATCTTGGCGGCGCTAGATGCAAAATTCCCAGGCGAGGTTTCCGGGTCCGGAGTCGTCGCCATCACCATCGACGAGCACGACGGCACCCGCCCCGACATAGACGTGGTCCCAAGTTTTGACTACGTCCGCTACGACTCGTCCGACCAAACCCGGCAGCATAGAGGCAGCAAGGTGTTCCCGAAAACTGGATCGCCCATTGTCAACTACCCGCAACAGCAACTCGACCGCGGCACGGCCAAGAACGGACGGACCAACGGCCGATACAAGAGATTCGCACGTGCTCTGAAGAGTGCAGAGAACCAATTGGTCGCAGACGGCACCATCAGCGACCTGCCGTCCTACTTCATGGAGTGTCTTATCTGGAATGTGCAGGACGAGATACTCACGGGTGGGTCGGATCTCAGCGCCGGGTTCAAGTCCGTGCTCGTGTGGCTGTGGAACGGATTGAAGGAAGAGAACTACGTGCGGACAGACTGGGAAGAACCGAACGGGTTGAAGTATCTCTTCCACCCCGGAGCCAAATGGACTCCGGGCGATGCACGTGAACTCGTGCTCGCGACCTGGCAGTACCTGGACTACTAATGTCTAAGGACCAAGCTCGGCTTGTCCGGATCGTCGCCGTTGCAGTCAGCGCGGTTTGGGGCGCTGGGCTTTACCTCAGCGGCGTCGATATCGATGACTCGATGCGACGACTTCTCGCCTACATTCCGTCCGCCTCCGTGTTACTCGCTGTCGCTTTCGACCTCTGGATCTGGAAGTGGCCAGGGGTTCATATATTGGTAGGGCGACCACGTATGGACGGAACCTGGCGCACGACCATCCGGCCGCACCAGAAGAGTCGAATTCCGAAGGGTGGGAACTGGGGGCCGATCACAAGCGCTGTGGTCGTTGAGCAGACGTTCTGGACGATCAGCGTGCGACTGCTGACGGCCGAGAGTTCTTCGATGTCGGAGATCGCATCATTGCGCAACCACGGCGAAAGCAAAGAGCAAACGCTGCTGACCTACACGTACCGAAACGAGCCGCGGGCGGAACACCGCCCGCGGAGCGCTCCGCACCGAGGGGCATGTGAGTTCACTGTGGTCGGAAGACTCCCCAAGTACATCACCGGCACGTATTGGACCGACCGCTTTACGGTCGGAGATATGGACCTGACCTACGTCGACCGAAAGAAGGACCGCCAATCGCTGGCCGATCTTCCCCTGTCCTGACTAAAGGAGACTTCGGCGGAGCCGTGCAAAAAAAGTTCGACCCGTGAGACACTCGACACTCTGAATTGCCCCGAGTTTTCTTGCCGCTTCCACGCTTGCGACATCTCCGGGTAGAGGGTCGATTCTTGACTGTAGTAGACCTGCTCGACCGACGGGGGCGCCGTCACGATCGCTTGCGTAGGTCAAGATGCGTTGACGGTGCGGTAACTGAGGTTTATGCCTCTGGCGTGCCAGAGGCCGTCGTGTTCACATGTCGAAAAAGGTGAGGATCTGTGCAGTCACCTGCTCCATGGTCGGACATACGTACTTGTCGCTGCAGCGACCGGTCGGAACCGCCCAGCCCAGGTGGCAACGGTCCTTGCCTACCGGGTCGACGTCGATTGACTTCGTCGGACTTCGGAAGACGCTCGACCCCGGAACTCGCTCAACACTTTGATCTCGGTTCGGATGTTCCCACCTGAACTCGGGCGGGCACTTGAACTCCCGAATCGTCAGCTCAGGGGGTGTATATGGATCCACACCGGTCCGCGAAACCGTGTGAGTTACTACCAGGAGGTTAGGGGTTCAAATGCCCGTCCGAAAGGCGAGTTCTACACTGTAATGATGAATATGTCGTGGCTCGAGAGCAACGACTTGCAGCGCTCAGAGCGCTCCAAATCAACGTGCATTCAGGCGGATCCACCACGGTCCACACGGTTTTACCAGACGAATCTCGGTGTCACGAGCGTGTCACATGTCGGTACGAACGAGGGTGGATTCGGGTGGTACGGACTGGACGATTGACGCAGGTCAGAGTATCTGTGATGGTTCCATGCGGACGTATCTGGTTGTCTCGCAACATACTTGTAAGCGAGCGGTCAACGGTTCAATCCCGTTAGGAGGCTCCACTGCTCCGATCCCGCTGCTGGGGTCGGAGTTTTTGTGTCTGTGCGGGCCCGGTGTGGAGGGTTCGCGCGCGAATACGCCCCTCGTGGGAATTCACGGTGCCTGCAGGCGGTGCGGATTTCGACGAGGTGCGTGGATGGCCGGCAACGCCTGCCGTTTCGGTCAGGGCGTACGCGTGGTTGCCAGTCGCCTCTGAGCGATGGCGACCACAGCCACGACCGCAACTCCGATGGCGAACAATCCCAAGGCAGCGGGCCATTCGTTGCCGACGGCCAGCAGCTCTCTGTTCTCGCCCTGCCACGGCCACAGTGCACGCAACGATCCCAACAGCAGACCGGCAGCGGCGACCATCGCCAGATTGTGGTAGTTCGCCAGCAACCACTCGAGCACTCGAACGAAGCTGACCAACCCCACCAGAGCGCCCAGGGCGAATACGGCCAGGTACGTCAGGTTCCGCTCGTCGACGGCCGTGAGTGTCGGCGCATACAGGCCGATGACCAGCAGGAAGAACGACCCCGATACGCCTGGCAGTACGAGCGCACAGATTGCGATCGTCGCGGCGAAGAACACCAGGATCAACGACGGATTCGACGCCTCGGCCCCGGGTAACGACGTGAGAACGACGACCCCGGCAGCGAGAACGACGAACAGAGCCACGGCAGAGAGTCGGGACCGGGTGGTGGGGAACGCACCACGCGTGATCTCCATGAACGGGATCGCCACCGACATAGCGATCATGCCCATGAACAGTGCTTTGGAGTAGACGGGCTGATTCGTGACGAAATCCGCCATGATCCCCGCCACCGAGAACACCATCAACAGCATGCCGACGCCGACCGTGACGAGCAGCCACCAATCGACCTGACGGACCTCGGCGCGCACGTCGGACCGCGTCACCACGGCCTTGGGGATGTCCGTCAGATGTTTCGCCGACGCGATGGCCCGGGTGTAGATGCCGGTGACCAGGGCGACCGTGCCGCCGGAGACCCCGGGGACCGTTTCCGCCAGACCGATCAGACCGCCGCGAACGACGTTGACCGCCAATTCCGTCGCCGGCGGCCGCCCCCTGGCAACTTCATCGAGTTCGGGTCGCTGGTCCAGCCCGGGGCGACCCTGGTCCTTGTCCCCATGGTCGGAGGGCGTCTGCCGGTTCGTCGTCATGCCCGAATCGTCCCAAACACCACTATGTCGCCTGACACCGGCTCGACAAGCTCAGGTACAACCCATCTGCACGGCCCGTACGGCGGGCAGCATCCACTGTGCCTCACCAGCCACACCGCCGCTGCGGATCAGCTCCTCGCATTCGTGAATCCGACGCCGATCGGAGTCAGGTATTCGAATGTGAGGGGCCGATTCGGCTCGGTCGGTCGAGACAGCCGAGGTGGCTGTCCAGGGGTCACATCGGTTTGAGCACCGATGGGCCGAGGAATTCGCAGACTTGAAGTGCGAGGGCGAGGTCGAGTTTGTCGGCGCTCACAGTGTGTTGGTCCAGGGCTTTGTTGATTCGGTACTTGACGGTGTTTCGATGCAGGTTGAGGTGCTGTGCTGCGCGCAGGTGGCTTTCGTCGTGCGCGAAGTAGGCGTTCAGGGTTGTTCGGAGAATGGCTGCAGCCGGTGTGTCCTCGGCCAGTGGACCGAGCCTCTCCCACACCCACGCTCGGGTCGAGTCCAGATTCTGGGCGAGCAGCGACACGATCGCCACTCCCTTGTCACCGAATCCAACGATCGATCGAGTGGGGGTGCCGGGGACGGTTGCGACCGAGTACGCCGCGCGGGCTTGCTCGTGCGAGCGACGAAAGCCCTGAATTCCGTATGCGGGAAGACCCGCGGCCAGGCGGGTCGAGTCGTCGAGTTCGAGGACGGAGGACAGCTCCGAGGTATCGAGTGCGGATGTTCGTGAACCGAGTGGAATCCATGCCCACACTGTTCGCCGATCGATCGCCGTGATGATCGGAGGACCATTGGACTTGGCGAAAGCTGCAGTGCGGCGGGCAATGTCATCGATCGATCCGAGGGTGGTTGCGGCGTCGGGTGCGCTGTCCCAGACCACGACCGCAAGGTGTTGTTGATCGAGCCGGTAGCCGGTCTGATTCTCGAATGCTGTCGAGTTCTCGCTCTTGTCGGCCAGCAAAGTGTGAATAGTGGAGGAATGCACGTTGCCTTGGGCACCGATCCACCGTCTTCGCTCGCTTTCGTACGCATCGAAGACGAACAGGGTGATCCAGTCGATGTAGTTGTAGATCACGTCCGAAATATGTTCCAGCACAGGTAGTTCGAGGCTGGTATCGAGTTCGAGCTTGTGGATCTGCTCGAAACACTGGCGCATCATGTCGTTCTGTCCCATGTGGTATGCCCGCACCAGGGAGTTCGAAGGTACATCCCGTTGAGCGAGGCGCAGAGCGTACTCGACAGCGGCTGTGGTGGGCTGAAGATGGTCGACGGGTATGTCGTTGGCCAGCACGTGGATGATGGTCGAGACATTTCCGTGCACGGATGCTTCGAGGAGCTCGACCAGGACAGGGTCCTCGTCGAGTTGATCGATGTCGTGTGCGAGAAGACTGGTCATCGAGCGCACGATGTCGCTTTCCCTGGCCGCCAGCGACCGGGCGATGCCGGCGGAGGCGATCAGGACATCGTCGGCGGCGGTTGCAGGTACTCGTGCCAACCGCCCACGTGCCACCGCCCTGCGTTCCTGGGAGCCCGGGCTCGTCATCGCAATACCCTCGCGGACTTTCTCAGGTACTTCAAGGCAGATTCGGCGGCGTTGAAGCCGCACATGCCGTGTGCGCCTGCTCCCGGTGGGGTCGACGCCGAGCACAGGTAGACCCCGGGGACGCCGATACTGTAGGGGTCGAGGGCGATTCGGGGTCTGAGCACCACCTGCAGCTCGGTGTTCGCACCTCCGATTATGTCTCCACCGACGTAATTGGGGTTGGAGCGCTCGAGGTCTGCCGGTGACGTCACGGTCGTTGCGACGATGATGTCGCGGAAACCCGGTGCGAACCGCTCGATCTGGGCGATGACGGCTTCCGTTGCATCTCCCGTGTACCCGTTGGGCACATGCGCGTAGGCATACAGCGGATTAATCGTTCCCGCGGACCGCGTCGGGTCGGCTACATACTGCTGACCGACCAGAACGAAGGGGCGCGACGGCATCCTGCCCTGGGTGATGTCCTTCTCGTTCGCTGCGATCTCCTCGAACGTTCCGCCGAGGTGGACGGTACCGGCACGAGCGCAGTCGGAGTTGGTCCAGGGAACGTCACCGTCGATGGCGAAATCGACTTTGAAGGCTGCTGGGGCTTTACGGAACTTACTGTAGGCCTTGGCAACACGGTTCGGTACGGCGTCGCCGTAGATCTTCAGTGCAGCACTCGGTGACGTATCGAGAAGAACGATATCGGCCCGGGGAATGTCGGAGGCAGTCCGAACGGTGATCCCCGTGTCGATCTTGCCGCCCCAGTCGCGCAGCATCGATGCCAGCGATCGGGAGATCGCCTCCGAGCCCCCCTCTGCCACCGGCCAACCGTGGCGATGCCCGGACGCGGTGATCATCAGTCCGACGGCCGAGGTGGCGGGTCGGTCCAGCCGGTAGAACGTATGTGCCGCAACACCTCCGAACAAGGCCCTCGCTTTCTCGGTGCGCCACCACCGCGCTGCGACCGTGGCAGGCAGCAAGGCGCGGGGACCGAAAGCGACGAGAGGCAGCGGGTGTCGGGGCACGTTCGCTATCGGGCGCATCAGGTCCGCCGCAAGGACATCGAAATTGCGTGCGATATCTCCGAACATTCGCTTCCAGCGAGTCCCATCGGGACCGAGCCCGTCTGCGGTGGCGTCGATGGAGCGGAAGATGAGCCCGGCGTCACCGCCGTCGAGCGGATGGGCGCAATCGACCTCGGCCCACTTCCAGTCGAGGCCGTAGCGTTCGAGATCGAGAGTGGCGAGGTACGGAGAACCTGCGCCCATCGGGTGAATCGCGGAACACAGATCGTGAATTACACCGGGCACCGTCAGCTCGCCGCTGCGGGTGCCACCACCGATCGTGTCGGCCGCCTCCAGCACCTGAACATCGACTCCGGAGCGGGCGAGGTGTACCGCGGCAGCGAGCCCGTTGGGTCCGCTGCCGACGACTACGGCGGTGCTCATACTCGGTGACCCCGCTGTGATGTGGGTGCGACGACGGAGTCGCCGGACTCGGTTGCGGTGGTGTCGCGCATCTTGGGTTCCTCTACGGTGCCGGGGTCGGTGGCGGCGCGGTTGGCGTCGATGTCCAGTGTCCATGTCACATCGACCGGGATGGGGCCGTTGGGCAACCACGGTTGTTCGTTGATGCGTCGGCGACCTTGTACGTGCCGCGTTCGATGACTCCCAGCGCGGCGTCGATGACCTGATATTCCTGATAGTTCTTGTGAATCGGCTGCGATTCGATCCACACCGCCAGGAATTCTCCCGGGGCGAAGTTGCATCGGCGCTGGATTGCGGCGATGAGCTTGTCGTCGTGCAGGTGCCCGTCACCGAAGTTGAACGCGACGATCGAGTTGCAGGAGAATTCTCCTTCGCGGAGCGTGTAGGTGTCGATGTCGTCCCCGAGATGGTTCATCATCAGTGAGAACAGGGCGCGTCCCTGGCTGTGCAGCGAACGCCAGCCGAGAAGTTGGTGCATCACGACGTCGGCGACCTCGGGTGGGTAGCTGGCCAAGAGCTGGGTGCGAGTGTTCTGGCTGGGACGCTCGATGAACTGATCGAGCTTGTCCTCGCATCCCGGGGCGAACGCCCACGTCGCCGAGGCCCAGTTGCCGGCGTACTGCCGCATCGAAGGCAGGAACGAGACCAGATCGGGTCGAAGATTGCCCAGGATCGGAAAGAACACCAGACCCGCGACGATGAGTGCCAGCAACGCGAGCGACGAGAAGTCCCATACCGCGTAGCCGTCGGCGTTGGGGAAGCCGAGGAACAAGAACACCGCAGCGAAGGCGAAGAGCAGGTTCCACTCGAGGGGAACAGCGAGCGGGAACGTGGAGGTGATGAACAGATGGAACGCCACCATCAATCCGACACCGGCCAGTGCGACAACAGCATTGGTGGTGAACAGGAGAACGAGAGGAGTAGCGACCTCGACGAGGGTGCCCAGGACGTGGCCGACCCCGCCGGCAACTCTGGAGGGACGAAGGTCGTGGGGGAAGTTTCGGTAGTGCGCTCGCTTGAGGGCCTTCGACGGAATCCAGGGCGTGTTCGAGAGCATGGGAGGGATGACCATGGAGAAGTGGTGGCCGAGCTTGGAGATGCCGGCACAGACCCACACGGTCACGATGAGCAGTTTGAGGGCGATGATCATGTCGATGAAGGGCAAGAACGCGAAGAACAAGAGTGCGGGGAAGTACTGCTCACCGCGGGCGGCGATGAAGATGACCTTGTCTCGCAGTCCGATCACCACCAGCAGGGCTGCGAGTGACATCATCAGTGCGGGGCGCACCAGGCCGTTGTTGTCCGCGAGCGCGGAGTCGATCGAACTGGTGTGTACGCCGGGAAGTGTAAGCGCAACAACGATATTGACCAGTACGGCGTCATATACGACGACGTCGAATACGGTACGGCTGTCACCTGTGGTCAGGGGCACCTTGCCCGGCCACGGTGGCAGGCGAATGGTTCCCGGTCGAAGCCAGAACAGCGCACCGCCCATCATCGGTTTGAAGTGTCCGGCAAGCGGACCCCAGGATCCGCCCAGTCCTACGGTTTCGAGTAGCAGAGTCCAGAGCAGCAGCTTCTGGTAGACGATCGGCTCGTTCCACCATGCCGAGATGTCGAGCGGATTGTGGCCGGAGGTCAGGGTGGCCACTGCCACTCCTGCGCCGATGTAGAGGACCAGCAGTTTGAGGAGGTAGATGGTGTGGACCATCTTCGGGGTGCCGAATCCGTGGTCGGCCCAGTGGGTGGACATGGCCCGTAGTCGTTCGCGGAACGGTAGATCGAGAAATGTCGCAGGGTCGACCTGCGGGAAGTTTCCTTCTTTGAATCCCATGAGTGCTCCTGTTCGGGAAAGGATTTGGGCAGCAACGATCACCTCGTCCGGTAATCCGGACCAGGAGTGACGCGTGTCGTACGGCGAGTGGAGTTCAGCCACGGGCGTGGCCGAGGGGGTGCGGCGCAGGCCGGGTTTGTCGATCTTTCCGACGGGGTTGCGTGGCAAGGCGTCCACGACGTGGATCGCAACGGGCAGTTTGACTTTGGTGAGGCGGGCGCGCAGATGATCGAGCAGATCGGTGGACGTCACATCCGAGTTCGGATAGGTCACGACGTAGGCGACAGGCACTTCGCCGTAGACGTCGTCGGCTGCCCCGACGACGGCGGCTTCGAGGATCTCGGAATGAGTGGCGAGTGCGTTCTCGATTTCTTTGGGGTAGATGTTCTCACCCCCGCGAATGATCATGTCCTTGATGCGGTCGACGAGAGTGAGGTAACCGTCCTCGTCGAGGCGGCCCACGTCGCCCGTGTGCAGCCATCCATCGACGACCGTTCCCGAGGATTCGTCGGGGCGATCGAGATACCCGCGCATGACGTTGGGGCCGCAGATGAGGACCTCGCCGACGCCACCCACCGGCAGTAGCGTTCCGTGTTCGTCGGCGATCGCGATCGATTGGCCGGGGAGGGCAGGGCCTACGGTACCCAATTTACGAATACCGTTGGGGGGATTGCACGCCGACGCACATGTTCCTTCGGTGAGTCCGTACCCTTCGACGATCGTGTAGCCGAATCTCGTTTCGGCCCGATCCAGCAGTTCCTTCGAGATGGGAGCGGCACCGCACACTGCGAATCGAAGGGACGAGGTGTCGGAGACGATGTCGTCGGCCTGAGCGGTCAGTAGCGCGTAGATCGTCGGGACGGCCGAGAAGTACGTCGGGCGCAGCCGCGCGACGTCGTCGAAGAATCTCGACGGCGAGAAGCGGCCGGTGATGCTGACCTGACCGCCCACCGACAGCGGGGCGAGCACGCTGACACAGATCGCGTTGACATGGAAGAGCGGAAGAATGAGCAGGCTGTGGTCGTCACTGGTCAATCCGAAGTGCGTGGCCATCGCTCCGGCCATGTACTGCAAATTCGAGTGGGTCAGTTCCACACCCTTCGGGCGTCCAGTGGATCCCGATGTGTAGATCAGCAGCGCCAGATCCTCCGGAGCCGGGCCGACCGGCTCCACATCGACGAGTCCGACTGTGCGAGAGGTGATGTCATCGATCGAACGGATGACTTTTCCTTCGATCGGAGACGCACCGTCCTCGACGATGGTAATGGCCGCGCGTGCGTCGTCGATCTGATAGCCGGCCTCGGTGTATGTGAAGGTGGGGTTGACCGGCGTCGCTGCTGCACCGATCCGCCACGCTGCCATGATGGCAATCAACAACTCCACGCGATTGGGCAGCATCACCGCGATCACATCGCCCGCCGTGATTCCATCGGCCAGCAGGCAGGAAGCGAAACGATCTACACGCGTTGAGAACTCGGCGTACGTCAACTCTTCGTTGTCGTCGCGAATGCATGGTAGGTCCGCTCGTTCTGCGTCTGAGTTCCACGGTAGATAGTCAATGCCGGACACGATGTTCGATCCCCTCGCTAGTGCTGTGACTCACGACACTAATGACCCCCGTCATGGGGCGATACGGCCCGCGAGGCCAGACTTTTCGGACTCCGTTGTCACCGGAGCACAACGACCCTGTGAACGCGTCGTGGATTTCGACTCACCGTCCGGCACGGCGGTCGGTCGCATCGCTTCGTGAACTCGTCCTCGAGAGCCCGTTCAGGGGATCACGTCCACGCCAGGCGAGAGCGGTTGTCCCAGTAGCTCTTCGGGTTCTCTGCAATGTCCGAACCGGCCGCTGCGATCAGTTCGCGGTCGATCGACAGTGCAGCGACATTCTGTTCGAGTTGCGCCGCGGTGGCAGCGCCGGAGAGCACGACATCTGCCCACGGTTGCGCGAGTGCGATCGCCAATGCGAGGGCGTCACGGCCGACCCCGGCCGAATCCGCGACCCGGGCAAGTGCCGAATCTTCCGCGACGAGTCGGCCATTGGCCATCGCCTCTTTGACGACAACGAACCAGCCGGCCTCGTGTGCGCGTGCCAAGGCCGGGCCGACGGACGGCTCGAGGGGGTTCCACGTCGACTGTACCGAGCTGAACACCCCGATCTCCAGCGCTGCATGCACCACGTCGGCTTGATGCGGCCCGCTGGTGCTGATGCCGATTCGGGTACCGCTCTCGGCTATTGCACGCAGGTCGTCCAGCAGTGCAGTGTCGCCGAGAGCTGGACTGTCCGGGGTGACGCTGTGAATCAGGTAGTGGTCGGGCGCACCGCCGAGGTCGCGCAGGGTCTGGGGCCACTGTTCGGACAGACGGGCAACGGAGTGTTCTTTGACCTCGTGAACTTCGGCTCCCCGCTGGAATTCGGCGACGTAGGCGTATCCCCATTTGGATCCGATCACCAGGTCTTGACGCCTATGCGGCTGTCGAGTCAGCCAGCTGCCGAGAAAGCGCTCGGCGAAACCGTAGGAGCGCGCGACATCGAAGTGCCGAACTCCGTTCTCCCACGCGGCGTCGAGTACTGCGTGGCAGAGCTGCTCCAGGGCTGCCGGATCGAATCGGCCGTCCACGGCGTCGGAGTGTCCGACAGTCAGGTATTCGGGGCGTCCGAGTGCGGCAAGGCCGAGACCGAGTTGCGTCATGTGGTGGATACCTTCGTTCTGTCCGGGTTGGAAATGCGCGCACGCTCCTCAGGTATGGATACCATTGCCCTCGGGTGCTGGTTCAGGAGTTCCTGCGGTAGGGCATCATGGGTCGATGAGCGATCTCGAGTACCTCGCCACTTTGCTTGCTGGACTGGATGCTGAGATCTCGCGACTCTCCGCTGCCGAATCGGGTTCCGACGAGCAGTCGTCCGCCGTCGATGACGCGGCCGATGCGGTCCTGCGGCTTCGCTCGAAGGTCAAGGCCGGTTACTCGGGCAAGAAGGCCTACTACCTCGCGGTGTCGACCGATCCGAACGGAATCAGGGTCGAAGGGATTGCAGCGTTGCAGGGCAAACGGCCCCATGAATTGGTGCGAGACGGCGGTTGGATGCATGCGGATTCCAGCACGGTGCTCGATCTTCTCGATGACGATCAGATCAGTCGGTACCGAGCTATCGCCGGGCGCGGCGTGGCGCAGACGTATCGAGACTCGCGTGAATATCTTGCTACGGCAACAGGTCTGGCCGAAAAGTAGATCACGGCCGGGATCGATCGACCAGGATTTTTCGCATCCAGCCGTACACTCTCTCGTCGTTGAGCAAAGTGAAGTGATGCGCGCTGTTGATGGCCAGACCGTCGTCGGGACGAAGTCCTATGTTGCGCAGTTTGTTCCGTCCGCCGGCGCTGTCGGTGCGTACCAGGCCGTCGCCCACGAAGATTCCGACCGGGTGTCGCGGGTTTCCGGTGACGACCGCGGACGCGTGATGATGCCGTACCCCCTCCTGTACCGAGATGTCCGCGGCAACTCCGACGTCGAATCCGTCGGCGTAGCTGGCATGTCCCTCGTCTGCGGTGATCGATCCGTAAATGAGGTCGCGGACTCCGGCGCTTCGACGCGCCAGTAGGTTTGCGAACGGCCGGGTCTCGGGCGCGAGTGCCAGAGCTGCTGTGGCGACGTGAACGCCGCGTGCGAGCGGCGCACCCAGATGTGGTGTTCCCAAGGTGAATACGTCCGTCAACAGGTCCACCCATCGGCGGCCGCTCTCCGCAGCGTGGTGTGCTGCGCTGCGCGACACCAGGCCTCCCATGGAATGACCGACCAGGGTGATTCGATGAACCCGTACGGGCCATGCCGGCACGAGCTGTTCCAGAAGGTCCGACAGGTCCGCGCCGTTGGTGGCGATGCGACGTCCGGTGTTGTAACGCAAGAAGATCGAGGTGGTGTCGGCTTCGGAACCCAGCCGCTCCCCGTACGTGGGTCGCCCCCCCGAGCCGCCATGCCGATTCGGTTTCGACGAGCCCGTGGAGGAACAGCACGAGGTGTGCTCCCGCCTCGGGAAAAGCGGTGGCCAGAGCGCGGTACCTCGGGGGCACAGGGCGTCCGTCGACGCGTATCGACATCGGGTAGGCGAGGACTCGGGCGGTGTGCTCCATGTCGTCGCCGATGAGACCGTGCAGGATCGCGATGGTCTGTGCGCCGTACGTGGTGTGCGACGGCGACGGCCGAGGGTCGTCCTCGGTCGCTTCGTCGTCGGCCACTTCGGAACTGCCGGTCAGCGCACTGACTGTTTTGGCTGCGCCGGTGCAGGCGGCCGCGATGGTCGCGTAGGTGCCGGCGGCGATCGCGTCGTGCATCAGCTGTGTCGGTAGGACGGCGGGGCCGACGCCGAGTCGCACGGCAGCGAACGTGCGTCGTGCGATGGCCGAGTGCACTTTGCGAACACCACCCGCGGCCGACGCCAGCTCGCGAAGAGCGAGCTCACCGAGCTCGCCCCACTCCTGGGTGCTCTGAGATGTGGTCCCCACGCAATCGAGTGTACGTGTGTCCACTGAAACGGTCGGCTCAGTCGCGGCGACCGACCACCGGGTTGAGTTCGGAGGCCGCGAGACCGCCGGGCTCGACGCCGGGAAGGAACTCGCGCCACGTGCCGCTGATCAGCGTCGGCGATTCCACGACACGAGCCCCGTCGGCGAAGTAGGTGGTCGCCAACGCTCGGCGCGGCTGTGTCGTTCGGTTCGGCCCGGCAGTGTGGAAGCACAGCGCGGAGTGGAAGGACACGTCTCCCACTTCGAACGGCTCCGACGACACCGCGACGTCACGCTCGACGAAGCGATGGGCGACGGCCTCGTCGTACGACGTGCCGACCTTGTCGAACTCCAGGTCCGCGACCTCGGCCAGCACCTCCCGGCCGCGGGCGAACGACAGCGGACCCATTCGGCCGGGGATCGCCGACATCGGCATCCACGCGGTGACCGCCTGGACGGTCTGCAGCGGGAAATGCTCCGCGTCGTGGTGCCAGGGTGTGCGGCCGCAACCGGGCTCCTTGGACAGCGCATTGTCGTGGTAGAGCCGAACGGCCGGTTCTCCGAGCAGGGCTGCGGCCAGGCCCCCGATCCGGGGAGACAGCGCTACGGCGCGCATCAGGTCGTCGTGGAGCCACATCTGCTCGAGCGCGGTGAACCGGCCTGCGACGTTCTCACCATGCTCGGCGCGCAGCAGATCCTCCAGACGCTCGGCGAGGCGTCGTACCACCGCAGGCGACAGGACGGCCGGCAACTTCACGAACGCTTCCCGAGCGAAGGATTCGACCGCGGACGAGTCGAGCTCGTACGGCTCGGCGAGCTCACGCTCGACCTGCTCGTCGGATGCCGCCGGGGCGTCGGGTAGGCCGGGCCCGTCGACCAACTCGGTGGGTGCCTGGTCGTTGGCAGCAAGCGTGACGTACCAATCCCACCAGTCCTGATCGTCGCCGGCCCAGTCCTGGTCGATACCGCCGGCGCGATTCTGCTCGGGGAGCCGTTCGTTCGTCAGATCCACAGGTTCGTTCAGAGCCACAGCAGGGCTGCCTCGTGGGAGAAGGTGTAGGAACCCGACGCGTCGCGGCAGGAGGCGAGGTAGTCGCCCAGCACCGGCGCTGCTTCCATCTCCTCGAGCGACACGGAGTCGTCGAAGGCGCAGCGTTGCAGAAACCCTTCGACGACAACGCGATCGGACGTACCGGTGGTGTACGTGACGCGCTGGTCGCGCACGTCCGCGCCGGCTCGGATCAGCGCGTCACGCACCTGCTCGGCCGTCGTGTACGGGGTCGCTTCGCGGACGCCTGCCCGGAAGGCGTCGTAGAACGCCAGGTAGTGGGAGGCCGCCGTGGCCTGCGCGACCAGACCGAGGCCGCCGGGGGGCGAGCGCAGCCACGAATCGTTCGGCTGCGGCGTCCAACTCGGCGGGCGGAAGGGCGTAGAGCGCGTGGGTGGCCCACACGGATGTCCGTACCCGGTCCGATCGGGCGGGCAGGTCCCTGGCA
>NZ_BAOX01000061.1:0-20506 GCF_000813105.1 Rhodococcus sp. BS-15
TCGACGCTGCGCGCGCTGCCGCGATGCAGATCGCGGCCCTCAAGGCCAAGTACGTCACGCGCGACGAGGTCCCCGAGGATCTGGTGGCCGCCGAGCGTCGCATCGCCGAGGAGACCGCTCGCGAAGAAGGCAAGCCGGAGCAGGCACTGCCGAAGATCGTCGAAGGTCGCGTCAACGGATTCTTCAAGGACGTCGTTCTCACCGAACAGAAGTCGGTGCAGGACGGCAACAAGACCGTCAAGGCCATTCTCGACGAGGCAGGCGTGACCATCACCCGCTTCTCACGGTTCGAGGTCGGTGCCAGCTAGTCTGCACACCGGTTCGGTCGAGGCGATGCCGTTCATTCGATTCCATCGAGTGGGCGGCATCGCTCGTGCGCAGGGCAGGTGGGTGTGCATGTCGGAGCCCTGTCCACCACCCGGGCTTCGATAGGGCAGGATGATCCAAGAGGAAACCGTAGTGTTCGACGAGTACCGAGGAGAGCTATGACCGATCCGGCCCCTGACCGTCCCGGGTTCCGACGCGTGATGCTCAAACTGGGTGGGGAGATGTTCGGAGGCGGCCAGGTCGGCCTCGATCCGGATGTCGTGAACAACGTTGCCGAGCAGATTGCCGAGGTGGTGGCCACCGGAGTGCAGGTCGCCGTGGTGATCGGCGGTGGCAATTTCTTCCGTGGTGCGGAACTGCAGCAGCGCGGCATGGACAGGTCTCGCTCGGACTACATGGGCATGCTCGGTACCGTCATGAATTGCCTTGCGCTGCAGGATTTCCTGGAGAAGCAGGGAGTGGCAACCAGGGTGCAGACGGCAATCACCATGGGTCAGGTCGCCGAGCCGTACCTTCCGCTCCGCGCGCGACGGCACCTGGAGAAGGGTCGCGTCGTGATCTTCGGAGCAGGCATGGGCATGCCGTATTTCTCCACCGACACCACGGCTGCGCAGCGCGCGCTGGAAATCGGTGCCGAGGTGTTGTTGATGGCCAAGGCAGTCGACGGCGTGTATTCGGCCGATCCGCGCCTCGACCCCGATGCGACGATGTTCGACACCATCACGCACCGCGAGGCCATCGAACAGGGACTCAAGGTTGCCGACGCGACGGCCTTCAGCCTGTGCATGGACAATCAGATGCCGATGCTGGTGTTCAATTTGCTGATTCAGGGAAATATTGCTCGCGCTGTGTCCGGTGAGAAGATCGGCACGCTGGTCACGTCGTGATCGTTGCCGACGGTGACGTGAGCGAATCGAAGACGAAGACGATGGAGGACAGATCGTGATTGACGAAGCTCTCTTCGACGCCGAAGAGAAGATGGAAAAGGCCGTATCGGTTGCACGTGACGATCTGTCCTCGATTCGCACCGGACGTGCCAACCCCGGAATGTTCTCCCGCATCGTCATCGAGTACTACGGTGCTCCGACGCCGATCACTCAGTTGGCCAGCATCAGCGTCCCCGAAGCGCGCCTCGTGGTCATCAAGCCGTACGAGTCCAGTCAGCTCGGACCCATCGAAACCGCTATTCGCAACTCCGACCTCGGTGTCAATCCCACCAACGACGGCAACCTCATTCGAATTGGAGTTCCGCAGCTCACCGAGGAACGTCGCCGCGAATTCGTCAAGCAGGCCAAGGGCAAGGGCGAGGACGCGAAGGTGTCGATTCGCAACGTTCGCCGAAAGACGATGGAAGAGCTCAAGCGAATCCAGAAGGACGGCGAAGCAGGCGAGGACGAGGTCGTCCGCGCCGAGAACGATCTGGACAAGACCACTGCGAAGTACACCGCCTCCGTGGACGATCTCGTCAAGCGCAAAGAGGGCGAGCTGATGGAGGTCTGACTCGACCTCGACAGCTGCTTTTCACGACGGACGACGATGAATTTCGAGGAGATGACGACAGTGGTGGGACCGGATCGGCAGGAGGGCAGCGGTACGCCCGCTGCCTCGTCCGGGGTCGCCGCAGCGAAGTCGACGGGCAAGGCAGGCCGAAATCTGCCGGCCGCGATCGGAGTCGGCGGGTCGTTGGGTATCGGCCTGATTCTCGTCCTCGTCTTCGTCCCGCTGGTGTGGATCGGGGTGGTGGCCGTCGCGTTGGCCGTCGCAACCTACGAGGTGTCGAAGCGCCTGCGTGAGGGCGGCGTTCTCGTGCCCCGCATTCCCCTCATCATCGGCGGTCAGGCGATGATCTGGCTCGGCTGGCCGTTCGGGGCAGTCGGTGTACTCAGCGCAGCGGTCGGCACCATCGTGGTCTGCATGGTGTGGCTGCTGCTGCGGCAGGGATTCGGAACCGCTCCGAAGAATTACCTCGAAGAACTTTCCGTCACCGTCCTGGTGGCATGTTGGCTGCCTCTGCTGGCCTCGTTCACCGTGCTGATGGTGCTGCAGGACAACGGCGCAGGCCGCATCCTGGTGTTCGTCATCGGCGTCGTGTGTTCGGACATCGGCGGCTACATCGCGGGTGTGTTGTTCGGAAAGCACCCGATGGCACCGGCCATCAGCCGAAGAAGTCCTGGGAAGGGCTCGTCGGGTCGCTCATCTTCTGCATCATCGGATGTCTACTGACCGTCACGCTCATCCTCGAGGCCAACTCGATGATCGGCATCCTTCTCGGTGTCGTCCTGGTGGTGACCGGCACGTTGGGCGATCTGATCGAATCGCAGGTCAAGCGTGATCTTCGCATCAAGGACATGGGCACCCTGTTGCCCGGCCACGGCGGCATCATGGACAGGCTCGATTCGCTGTTGCCCTCGGCTTTCGTGGCATGGCTCGTCTTCACCGTGCTTCTCTGAGCAGACTGCTCTCGGGCGTGCGCAGTGATCTCACCGGGGTGATCCCCAGCCCGAACATCTGGAACTGGCCGCACCTGTACGAGGCGGAGAACCGCGCTCAGGACGTCGACGGTGCTCTGTTCGATACGATCCGGTCGGTGGCGGACTGGACAGCGAAGACGGTCGTCGACGTCGGCTGCGGAAGCGGCTTTCATCTTCCGATGTTCGCGGCCGATGCCGAACGGGTACTGGGCATCGAGCCGCACGAACCACTCGCCGCCGCGGCGAGAAAGCGCGTCGCGGACCTGCCGAACGTCGAGGTGAGGACCGCTCAGGCGGATTCCCTCCCGATCGGCGACGGCACCGTGGACGTCGTCCATGCGCGCACCGCGTACTTCTTCGGACCGGGCTGCGGGCCGGGAATCGTCGACGCGATGCGTGTGCTCGCGCCGGGAGGAGCGTTGGTCGTCGTGGATCTGGACGCGACCGCCTCGCCGTACGGAGATTGGATGCGGGCGGATCTACCGCACTACGACCCGTCGACGGTCGAGGCGTTCTTCGATGCACAGGGCTTTGCGCTCACCCGCGTCGACACGAGGTGGTCGTTTCCGAATCGACGCATACTGCGCGATGTGCTGGGAATCGAGTTCGGACCACGCGTTGCGCGCGACGCCATGAAGTCGGTGGACGGTGTCTCGTTCGACGTCCGGTATCGAGTTCACGTTCGATACAAGCCGACCGGAATCGAGCTGCGCTAGCGAGCCGGTGGGACTCGGGAGACGCACCTCGACTGCGGGGGCGTCAGGAGGCGGCGGAAATCCCGAAGATCTCGGCCAGCTCGTTGATCTTGAGTGCCTTCGCCAGGCGAGGCAGGTCGCTTCCGTCCTTGACGTGCGCTCCGTCGGCACCGAGGGCATCGATGACGTCACGAGCCCACGACACGTCCGTGGGCGACGGGGCGAGCTCGCGGTTGACGATGGCAGCCTGCTCCGAATGCATGCACAACTTGCCCGTCATGCCCATCGACAGGGTCAGGGCGGCATCGCGTCCGAGGATGCTGTCGTTGGCCGTAAGTGTCGGCCCGTCGATCGGTCCCGGAATGCGCGCTGCGCGGGAGGAGACGACGAGGCGCGAACGGGGGTAGGCCATGGCCAGCGGGTCGTCACTCATTCCCGTGTCGCGGCGGAAGTCGCCGCTGCCGAAGGCGAGACGGAACGTCGAATCTGCGCGAGCGATCTCGGTTGCGGCTTCGAGTCCCATCGCCGACTCCACCAGTGCCAGGATCGGGGTGCCGGGTGCCAGGCGAGCAGCTGTGGCTTCGACCTGGCCGCCACTCTCGGTCTTGGCGAGCATGACGCCGACCAGTCCGGACAGGCCGGACAACGCGGCGAGGTCATCGGCCAGTAAGGGGTCGTTGCATCGTTGATGCGGACCCACGCCGAGTTCCCTTCGCCGAGCCACCGCACGACGGCGTCGCGCGCGGCCGGCTTCTTGGCCGGAGCGACTGCGTCTTCGATGTCGAGGATGACGGCGTCGACTCCCGACGCAACGGCATCGCCGAAGGTTTCGGGCTTGGTGGCCGGAACCAGCAGCCAGGACCGGGCGCGGTCGGGGGCAACGCCGGATGCCACGGGTGTCTCCATGAAAGTTGTCACGTCATGCTCCTCGAGTGAAGTGGGGCACCTCCAGCCTGATCGATTCAGTCGCTGCGCGCCACCTTCTGTACATAGTGTTCACGATTCGTGTCGCTACTTCTTCTTCGCTGCGCGTCGGACCTGAAGGATTCGAGCTCCGCCGACCATCGCCATCACCAGTGCGCCTGCGATCGCGGCCAGCAGCATGCTGATGCCCAATGGCAGATCGAGCTGCCAGGCGAAGATCTGCACGGTGACGGAGTGAGATTCTGCACGATGAACACGAGCAGAATCACCAGGACCACGGCCCCGACCACCAGGCCGGTCCACAGCGCAGCGGTGCGGGTGTGGGCGATGTCGGACGAACTGTTCGCCTGGGGCTCCGGGACGAACTCGGGATCCGGCGCGGAATGACCGTCCGAATCCGGAGTCGTGATCGGAGCGAGGTCACCCGAGGCGCTGTGGTCGCCGGGGTGAACCGCCTTGGATGTGTCCAGCGGTGTCTCGTGGCTGTCGTCTGCTCTGGTGGCCATGTCGATGATCCTTTCGCACGTGAAGGCCGAATGCACGTGCATTCGGCCACGACCTCGATACCCATCGGGTAACGGACGGAAACAGACGCGAATAGGACTGCGAGGCGATCGGGTGGACAATGGAGGCATGAGTGAGGCCGCCGACGCAACGAACACTTCGACCGAGCAGACGAGGCCGAATCTCCCCCTGGTCTTCACCGACCGACGTCGCGGCATGCCGTCACGCCACCTCGCCGATCTCGACAGAGAGGGATTGCGCGAGGCCGTGAAGGCACTCGGTCTACCTGCGTTCCGCGCTGATCAATTGGCTCGGCACTATTACGGCCGCCTCGAAGCGGACACCACGAAGATGACGGATCTTCCTGCCGAGGCGCGCGAGAAGGTGGGAGCCGACCTCTTTCCGACCTTGCTCACGGCGATCAAACATCTGGCGTGTGACGACGGTGATACACGCAAGACCCTGTGGAAAGCCAACGACGGAACTCTGCTCGAGAGCGTCCTGATGCGCTACCCGGACCGCGCGACGCTCTGCATCTCGAGCCAGGCCGGTTGCGGAATGGCCTGCCCGTTCTGTGCCACCGGTCAGGCCGGCCTGACCCGGAACCTGTCGACGGCCGAGATCGTGGATCAGGTGCGTTCGGCGGCTGCGGACATGCGCGACGGCGTGGTTCCCGGCGGTGAGGGTCGTCTGTCGAACGTGGTGTTCATGGGGATGGGCGAGCCGCTGGCCAACTACAAGCGGGTCGTCTCCGCGGTGCGCAAGATCGTCTCGCCTGCGCCCGACGGGCTCGGCCTGTCGCAGCGTTCGGTGACGGTGTCGACGGTCGGTCTGCACCGGCCATCCGCAAGCTGGCCGACGAGGGATTGTCGGTGACGCTGGCGGTGTCGTTGCACACGCCCGACGACGAACTCCGCGACACGTTGGTTCCCGTCAACAACCGTTGGTCGGTTGCCGAGGTGCTGTCCGCAGCGCGCTACTACGCCGACCAGACCGGTCGTCGGGTCTCGATCGAGTACGCGATGATCCGAGACGTCAACGATCAGCGTGGCGAGCCGACATGCTGGGAAAGAAGCTGCACAAGGCGCTCGGCTCGCGGGTCCACGTGAACCTGATTCCACTCAATCCGACTCCGGGCAGCGAGTGGGACGCCAGCCCGAAGCCGGTGGAGCGAGAATTCGTTCGACGGGTGATCGCGCAGGGGGTCTCGTGCACCGTCCGCGACACCCGCGGTCAGGAAATCGCCGCGGCGTGCGGTCAGCTGGCAGCCGAGAACTGAATCGGTTGCTAGCGGGGCTTGCGGCGGACGATCACGTCTCGCACGACGAGGCCGACCAGCGTCACCGCGAATCCGATCAACCACAGATCCTCGACCTTGCCGGTGTGGTTGCCGATCATCATGAACAGCAGGAACGCGGCGACGACGAGAGCGGCCACCCGCATCGCGCGGTTCGATTCACCACTCCAACCCCACTCGGCGGACGGCACGTCCGGCACCTCGTTGCGGGTATCGACGACCGGGTCGTACGAAGCGGATTCCAGTTCGGTATTTGCCACCGGTCGGTCCTCTCGGGTGATGAATTCTCGAAGTCGTCCTTCACGAGGCGTCGAGCCTGCCGCGTTCGGACAATATTGGCATACGACCGCCCGTCGTAGCCATCAGGGTTGGGTGCTCACCCGGCGCGACTGCCGACTTCGGTGAGAGACTGCGGCGGTGACGTCCGAGCGCCTTCCGCATCCGCTGACCCAGTTTCCGCTGAGCTACCCCCGAGACATGGTGGGGTACGGCCGCACGCCGCCGCACGCGCAGTGGCCGGGTGAGGCCAACATCGCGGTCCAGTTCGTCCTCAACTACGAGGAGGGTGCGGAGAACAACGTCCTCGACGGTGACACCAAATCCGAGACGTTCCTGTCGGAAATGATCGGGGCACAAGCCTTTCCGAACCGTCACATGAGCATGGAGTCGCTGTACGAGTACGGCTCGAGGGCCGGCGTGTGGCGGGTGCTGCGGGCGTTCGAGAAGCGAGACCTACCCCTGACGGTGTTCGCCGTGGCGAAGGCCATGGAACGAAACCCGGAAGTGGTTGCCGCACTGGCGGAATTGGGCCACGAGATCGCCTGTCACGGACTGCGGTGGCTGTCCTATCAACAGATCGACGAGAACGTCGAGCGCGAGCACATGGCCGAGGCCGTCGCCATCCTTCAGGGCCTCACCGGCTCGGCCCCGCTCGGGTGGTACACCGGACGTGACTCTCCGAACACCCGGTCGCTCGTCGTCGAGCACGGCGGATTCGTGTACGACTCGGATTCCTACGCCGACGATCTGCCTTACTGGGAGAAGGTCACTCGTGGCTCAGAGGTGGTCGATCATCTGGTGGTGCCCTACACCCTCGACACCAACGACATGAGATTCGCCTCGCCGGGCGGTTTCTCGACCGGGGACGAGTTCTACGCGCATCTGCGGGACGCGTTCGACGTGCTCTACGCCGAGGGGGAGAACGGCAGCCCCAAGATGCTCTCGGTCGGACTGCACTGCAGGCTGGTCGGCAGGCCGGCTCGCATCGCCGCCCTCGAGCGTTTTCTCGATCACGTTCGGTCTCACGACAAGGTGTGGGTCGCAAAACGAATCGACATCGCCGAGCACTGGCGCGCGGTGCACCCACCGGTCTCCTGATCGGGGGGAGTTCTCGATCAGCGCGGCGACCGGCACGCTGTCGCCAACGCAGTCAGATAGCGGTCGGTGAACAGGGCTTGGACACGCTTGCCCACCGGACCGCCGAGCCTGGTGTACCAGCGGCCGGGGTTCGAGAACGCGGTGATGTGCGCGGAGACGGTTCCGTCCTCGGGGGAGTAGTCGACGTGGAACAGTTCCTCGCCGGACTCGGGATGGCCGTCGAGGGTGCCGTAGGCGAAGCCCTGTCGGTTGGCCTCGTCGATGACGTAGACGACCCGGCACGGGATACGGATGGGTCCGAGCGTGAGAACCACCACGGCGTCGGGGACGGCGTGGTCGTCGCTGGAGTGGACCTTCAGCCCGGTGCCGCGATGCATGTCCCAGCGCATCAGCGCGTCGGCTGCGGCCACGAAGTCCTCGACTCCGGATCCGATGACCTGCGACTTCTCGACGTGGTGGTAGCCGGCCGGGAGCCTGCCGCTCGTTGCCCCTACATCGGCGTAGTTGAACGATGCCGCGCGATACTTCGAGACGTCCATGGCCTCCAGCGTGCCAGCTACGGCGGCGCATAGGGGTTTCTCAGGCTCGGTAGGCAACAATGGACCGGTGCCAGACCACCGCGTGCGAACGACCACCTCCGATCGCCCCGAGCCGATTCGCGTGTTGCTGTTGGGGAGCACCGGCTCGATCGGAACCCAAGCGCTCGACGTCATCGCCGCCGACCCTGATCGCTTCGTTGTCGTCGGTCTTGCGGCGGGCGGCGGAAACATCGACCTGCTTCGCCGTCAGATCGCCGAAACCGGTGTTCGGCGGGTCGCCGTGGCCGACCCCGCCGCTGCCGCCGAGCTCGACTTCCCCGGGGTTCTCAGCGGGCCCCGTGCGGTGACCGAGCTCGTCGAGTCGACGCAGGCCGACGTGGTGCTCAACGCGCTGGTGGGTTCGCTCGGTCTCGAACCGACGTTGGCGGCGCTGAAGACCGGTGCCCGGCTGGCGTTGGCCAACAAGGAATCGCTGGTTGCCGGCGGCGAACTCGTGCTCGCCGCCGCCGCCCCGGGACAGATCGTTCCGGTGGACTCGGAGCATTCGGCGCTGGCGCAGTGCCTGCGCAGCGGCCACCGAAGCGAGGTGGATCGACTGATCCTCACCGCATCGGGTGGACCGTTCCGGGGCTGGAGCGAAGCGGAACTGAAGTCGGTCACCCCTGCTCAGGCCGCGGCCCATCCCACCTGGTCGATGGGTCCGATGAACACGTTGAACTCGGCAACCCTGGTCAATAAGGGCCTCGAGCTGATCGAAGCGCACCTGCTGTTCGGGGTGCCCTACGAGAAGATCGACGTCACCGTGCATCGGCAGTCCATCGTCCATTCGATGGTCACGTTCGTGGACGGATCCACCATTGCGCAGGCCAGCCCGCCGGATATGAAGCTGCCGATCGGGTTGGCGCTCGGGTGGCCGGATCGAGTGCCGGACGTCGCGCGTGCGCTCGATTTCACAGCAGCGTTCTCCTGGGACTTCGAGCCACTCGACGATCGAGTGTTCCCTGCCGTGCAGCTGGCCCGCGAGGCCGGAATCATGGGTGGGTGCATGACGGCGGTGTACAACGCGTCCAACGAGATCGCCGCCGACGCGTTCCTGGCCGGCCGCATCGAATTTCCCGAGATCGTGCGCACGGTGCGTGCGGTTCTGAGCGACGGCGGCGGGGACTGGTCGGCGGTGCCGACTACCGTGGACGACGTCCTCGCGGCGGATTCCTGGGCTCGCGCACATGCGCGTGAGCTCCTGAAACAGAAGGGCCTTTAGACTCACATGCTGTTCGCTCTGGGTGTGGTGCTGTTCGCCGTCGGCATCGGTGTGTCGATCGCGCTGCACGAGGCGGGACACATGTGGACCGCGAAAGCGCTCGGCATGAAGGTCCGCCGGTATTACATCGGTTTCGGCCCCAAGATCTTCTCTTTCAGGCGAGGCGAGACCGAATACGGACTCAAGGCGATCCCGGCCGGCGGATTCTGCGACATCGCCGGAATGACGGCGATCGACGAACTCGCTCCCGACGAGGTCGAGCGGGCGATGTACCGCCAGAAGACGTGGAAGCGCATCGTCGTCATGGTCGGCGGTATCGCGATGAACTTCGTACTGGGAATCGTGCTGATCTACGCACTCGTACTCGGGTGGGGCACGCCCGATCGGGTGACGCCCACGACGACGGTTCAAGGCGTCGTCTGTGTCAGTCCGACACAGACCGAGGACGGTGAACTCGCGCCGTGTTCGGGAGACGGTCCGGCTGCTGCATCCGGACTGCGAACGGGCGACATCATCACTGCAGTGAACGGTGAGCCGACCGAGGTCTGGTCCGAGGTCGTTCTCGCCATCCGGGACTCGACCGGGTCGGTCGAGCTGACGGTCGATCGCGACGGTGCTTCGCAGACTCTCAGTGTTCCGATCCTCCAGGTTCAGCGATACATCATCGATCCTGACACCGGAGCGACAGAATCGACGACGGTCGGGGCCGTGGGTATCACCGGCGGTCCTCCGCCGAACATCAGGTACAACCCGATCGAGGCGGTGCCCGAGACGTTCGTCTTCACCGGCGACATCTTCGTGGAGACCGGCAAGGCGCTCGTGCAGTTGCCGACCAAGGTGCAGGCGCTGTGGGAGTCGATCTTCGGTGGTGAGCGCGGCCTCGATACGCCGATGAGTGTGGTCGGAGCCAGTGTCATCGGCGGCCAGGCCGCGGAGAACGACAACTGGCCGACGTTCATCGGTCTGCTCGCGTCGTTGAACTTCTTCCTCGGCGCGTTCAATCTCGTGCCGTTGCTGCCGCTCGACGGCGGCCACATCGCGGTGACCATCTACGAGCGCATCCGCAACCTGTTCCGCAACCGCCGGGGTCTGCCCGACGGTGCGCCGGTGGATTACATGAAACTGATGCCCGTCACCTACGTGGTCATCGTCGTTTTCATCGGGTTCTCCTTGTTGACGCTCACGGCGGACATCGTCAACCCGATTCAATTGTTCTAAGTAGACTCGTCAGTCGTAGCTAGGAAAGAAGGCCACTCGTGACCGTGTCAGTCGGATTGGGAATGCCAGCACCGCCGGTGCCCGTACTCGCGCCTCGCCGCAAGACGCGGCAACTGCAGGTCGGATCGGTGGGAGTGGGCAGCGACAGCCCCATCTCGGTGCAGTCGATGTGCACCACCAAAACCCATGACATCAATGCCACGCTGCAGCAGATCGCAGAGCTGACGGCGTCGGGCTGCGACATCGTGCGTGTGGCATGCCCCACACAGGACGACGCGGATGCGCTGTCGATCATCGCCAGGAAGAGCCAGATCCCGGTGATCGCAGACATTCACTTCCAGCCCAAGTACATCTTCGCCGCGATCGACGCAGGCTGCGCTGCGGTGCGCGTCAACCCGGGCAACATCAAGGAATTCGACGGACGCGTCAAGGAGGTCGCCAAGGCGGCCGGCGACGCGAACATTCCGATCCGCATCGGCGTCAACGCCGGATCGCTCGATCCTCGCCTGATGAAGAAGTACGGCAAGGCGACGCCGGAGGCGCTCGTCGAGTCCGCGCTGTGGGAGGCGGGCCTGTTCGAGGAACACGGATTCGGTGACATCAAGATCTCCGTCAAGCACAACGACCCGGTCGTCATGGTCGCCGCCTACGAGCAGCTGGCCGCGCAGTGCGACTACCCGTTGCACCTCGGCGTCACCGAGGCAGGCCCCGCCTTCCAGGGCACCATCAAATCCTCGGTGGCATTCGGGGCACTGCTGTCCAGGGGAATCGGCGACACCATCCGCGTCTCTCTGTCGGCACCGCCCGCCGAGGAGATCAAGGTGGGCAACCAGATTCTGCAGTCGCTCAATCTGCGTCCTCGCAAGCTGGAAATCGTCTCCTGCCCGTCGTGTGGGCGTGCGCAGGTCGACGTCTACACCCTTGCCGACGAGGTAACCGCAGGCCTGGAAGGCATGGAGATTCCGCTTCGCGTCGCCGTCATGGGCTGCGTCGTCAACGGTCCGGGAGAAGCGCGCGATGCCGACCTCGGCGTGGCGTCGGGCAACGGCAAGGGCCAGATCTTCGTCAAGGGCAAGGTCATCAAGACCGTGCCCGAGGCACAGATCGTAGAGACCTTGATCGAGGAAGCAATGCGCATCGCCGAGGAATACGACAAGGATGAGACTGCAGACGGTGGCGCACCGGTCGTGACCGTCAGCTGAGCAGGTTCGACCGATTCGGTGTCCGGTTTGCCGCTCTGCCACCGGCGGAACAGGTTCTCTGGAATGATTCGGTACACGCTCGGTCGGTGTGTATGCGGTAGGTGGGTCAGGAGGTCGGTAGGTGCTCAAGCTCCTCGGTGCGAAGCCTCTCGGTAATCGGGACGTTGCGCATGTTCTGCGGGTGCTCGACGCCGACCCGGTTGCTACCTGCATGGTCGCCGCCCGGGTGCAGGAATCCGGACTGGATCCGAGGTCGTTCCACGGGGAGATGTGGAGCAGAGGCGGACCGGACGAGTCGTTGTGCTTCTACGGTGCCAACCTCGTTCCGCTGCTCGGATCGAGTGACGATCTGCGGTCGTTCGCCGATCGTGCGTGCCGCGGCCCACGGCTGTGTTCGTCGCTGGTCGGTCGAGCCGAACTGACATTGCCGCTGTGGAGATGCTCGAGACCGACTGGGGCCCGGCTCGGGAAGTTCGCGGTGAGCAGCCACTGCTGGCCACGTCGGTTCGATCGTCGGTCACGCCCGATCCGCACGTACGTCTCGTTCGCCCAGAGGAACTGGACGTGTATCTGACTGCGGCAGTGGCGATGTTCATCGAGGAGGTCGGAGTCGACCCGAGACAGAACGACGGCGGCCGTGGATACCGGCGACGGATCTCGAGTCTGATTGCCGCGCAGCGTGCGTGGGCTAGATTCGAGGACGGTCGGGTGGTGTTCAAGGCCGAGATCGGATCGCAGTCGGCGACCGTGGGGCAGATCCAGGGAGTATGGGTTCATCCCGATCGGCGCGGGCACGGTCTCGGTGCGTCCGGTACCGCGGCGGTGGTGAACTCGGTGGTCCGCCAGGGCCGCACAGCCAGCCTGTACGTCAACAGTTTCAACTACGTCGCTCGGCGCGCATACGCGAAGATCGGCCTGACCCAGGTGGCGACCTTCACGACGGTGCTCCTCGACTAGTTCGAGCGTCGCTCGATCGGGTTGCGGCGAACCGCGATTCGTTGCGGCAGCCGAAGGCAGCGCCCTATTACGATGGGGCGCAATGAGATCACGTGGTGCAACCGAAGTGCGGTATCGAGTCGGAGCGGTATCGGTGGTCGCAGCCGTCATTGCTGCCGCCCTCACCGGATGTACCCCCAAGCCCGACGGCCCGGAGCCGGCCGCTCAGGCATTTCTCGCCGCATTCGAGGCCAACGACATCGCCGCCGCGGCCGCGGACACCGACAAGCCCGACGCGGCGGCCACGGCACTGACCGAGGCGTGGACCAATCTCCAGGCCGAGGCTCTGGAAGCCGAGACGACGTCGGTGCAGGTCCAGGGGGACACTGCCACGGTCGGCTACACCTACACCTGGCAGCTTCCGAAGGATCGGGTGTGGACGTACGACGGTCAGCTGAACATGGGCCGCAGCGAGGGGGAGTGGGTGGTGCGCTGGACGGCGTCGGACATCCATCCCAAGCTCGGCGACACCCAGACGATGTCCTTGCGGTCCACGGCGGCTCCGCGTGCACGGGTCAACGAGCGCTCCGGCACCGACGTGCTGGTGCCCGGGGTGGTGCATCGAATCAAATTCGATGCGGCGAATGCGAACAACGTGGTGGCCTCGGCGACGGCACTGTCGACGTTGCTGACGCCATTCGATGCGTCCATCACTGCGCAGTCCATCGTCGAATCCGCCACCTCGGTCGACGGCGACTACCCGGTGGTCCTGCTTCGAGACAGTGACTACCAGCCGATCTCGGCCGCACTGACCGAGATCCCTGGAGTCACCGCGTCCGACGAATCGGATCTGGTGTCCACCGACCCCACGTTCGCGCCGGACCTGGTGGGCCAGGTCAAGAAGGCCGTCATCGACGAGGTCGACGGCAAGGCGGGGTGGAGCGTGGTGACCACGAACCGCAACGGCGTCGACATCGATGTCCTCACCGACACCCCGCCGGAGCCTCTCCGTCGTTCTCGATCAGTCTCGATCGCAACATTCAGGTCGCCGCACAGCGAGCGGTGAATGCACGCACCGAGCAGGCGATGACGGTGGTCATCCAGCCGTCGACCGGTGCCATCCTGGCGGTGGCACAGAATCCGGCTGCCGATCGGGACGGGCCGGTCGCGTCGGCCGGTCTGTACCCACCCGGATCGACGTTCAAGATCATCACCGCCGGTGCCGCCATCTCCAGGGGACTCGCGACTCCGGGCAGTACTGTTCCGTGTCCGGGGCGGATCGTGATCGGCGAGCGCAGCGTGCCCAACTACAACGAGTTCGCACTGGGTGACGTGACGATGAGTACCGCGTTCACTCGATCGTGCAACACCTCGTTCGCCAAGCTGGCCAGCGAGATGGCCCCCGACGCATTGACCGTCGCGGCCTCTCAGTTCGGCGTCGGCCCGGACTACGACGTCGTCGGATTGCCGACCGATTCCGGTTCGGTGCCACCGGCCGAAGAGCTCGTCCAGCGCACCGAGGACGGCTTCGGTCAGGGCCGAGTGGTCGTGTCGACGTTCGGTATGGCCCTGGCCGCCGCGACGGTGGCTCATGGCTCGACGCCGGTGCCGAACCTCCTGGTCGGACGCGACACCGTGATCGACGGAGACCATCCGCCGATCGAACCGGCGATGGTGGACGGACTGCGCGGGATGATGCGTTCGGTGGTCACCAGCGGCACGGCCGAACGCATCGCAGACCAGGGCGAGGTCTACGGAAAGACCGGTGAAGCGGAGGTCGACGGCGGTTCGCACTCGTGGTTCGTCGGCTATCGCGGAGACATCGCTTTCGCCACCCTCGTGGTGCGCGGCGGCAGCTCGGACAACGCGGTCGCGGTGACCCGAGAGATGTTCGAGCAACTGCCGCCGGGTTACTGACCGCGCTGCGGCGGCGCGTGGTTCAGGAAGGCAGAACGCCGAGTCGGCGGCACGCCACCACGGCTTCGTATCGGGTGTGCGAATCGGTTTTGCGCATCACACTGCGCAGGTACGACTTGACCGTCTCGGCACCGATCGACAGGCGCGCAGCGACCTCGATGTTGGTGCAGCCCAAGGCAACCTGCGCGATGACGTCGATCTCGCGTGGCGTCAACGACTGCGACACCTCCTGGGCTCGTGGGTCGTCGGGCGTGTTTTGTCCGAACGACGCGGCCACGCGCGCTGCGACTGCGTCGAGTCTGCGCCTGATCGATGCGTCGCCGATCGACCGGGCCAGATCGGACAGTTCCTCGTGGACGCTGCGCAGCTCGGCCGTACGCGAGAGATCCGAGTCGAGCGGCGAGCGGATGGTCGCCAGCAGACGGATCCTGCGGTCGACCTCGTCACGCACGGAGATCTCCTGGCCGAGACGCCTGGCTGCGGTCGTCATGATGTCGCCGACGCGATCTCCTAGTGGGCCGCGTTCGCGTAGCGCCGCGTACATCACTATTCGCGCGACTCCGGCAACGACCACCGGTACTGCCAGTATCGACTTGAGGCCCTCACCGAGCACCGGTCGATCGAAGTGATGGGTGATCGACATCGACGCGCCGTAATCGCTCACGGCCGCGGGCCTGCGCTGTTCCATGACCCGTCCGCCGAGGCCGGATCTGGGTGGGATGGCGAGTCCGTCCAGGCCGCGGGTTCTGGTTCCGTGGAACTCACTCAGGTACAGGGTCTCCGAGGAGACCTCGCCGCCGAACACGACGGGCACGTCGGACGTCGCTGCCACCTGGCGCAGCTCGGCGCGCAGGGCATCACCGTCACGGGGCCGCAACAGATTCGAATGGACCACGATGCTTCCTTTCTCGTGTCGGTTGCACGAGCGACGAACGTGATCCAGATCATATCCGCACCGGCATGCGGTGTTTCGACTGGTACGGGCACCGCGCTGCGGTTCGGGGCCCAATACGAGCCGACTACTCTGGACGCCATGTCTGTGACCGCCGAGAGCAAGCCCCGTCAGCCACTCGTACCAGGCGTCGTATCGCCCGTCCTTCCGGTGCCGAAGTCGATCGAGCGCCCCGAGTACGCGTGGAAGTCGACCGTGGCCGAGGGTAGCGAGCCCTGGGTTCAGACCCCCGAGGTCATCGAGAAGATGCGGGTAGCGTCGAAGATCGCGGCGAGGGCGCTGCAGGAGGCGGGCCGGGCGGTGGCACCGGGCGTCACCACCGACGAGCTGGACCGCATTGCCCACGAGTACATGATCGATCACGGCGCATACCCGTCCACGTTGGGCTACAAGGGGTTTCCGAAGTCCTGCTGCACCTCCCTCAACGAGGTCATCTGCCACGGCATCCCGGATTCCACGGTGATCCAGGACGGCGACATCGTCAACATCGACGTCACCGCGTACATCGACGGCGTCCATGGCGACACCAATGCAACCTTCCTGGCCGGCAACGTCTCCGAGGAAGCGCGCCTGTTGGTCGAGCGCACCCACGAGGCCACCTTGCGTGCCATCAAGGCGGTCAAGCCGGGTCGCGCGCTGAACGTGATCGGCCGCGTCATCGAGTCGTATGCGCACCGGTTCGGCTACGGCGTGGTGGAGGACTTCACCGGCCACGGCATCGGTACCACCTTCCACAACGGTCTCGTCGTGCTGCACTACGACCAGCCGTCGGTGGACACCGTCATCGAACCGGGGATGACGTTCACGATCGAACCGATGATCAACCTGGGCACGATCAACGCCGAGATGTGGGACGACGGCTGGACGGTGGTCACGCACGACAAGAAGTGGACCGCGCAGTTCGAGCACACGCTCGTGGTGACCGAGACGGGTAGCGAGATTCTGACCCTCCCGTGAGTCTGAAAGGTGCCCTGTTGGTCGCCGGGACGACGTCCGACGCGGGCAAGAGTGTGTTGGTCGCCGGGCTGTGCCGGATGCTGGCGCGGCGGGGCGTGCGGGTGGCTCCGTTCAAGGCGCAGAACATGTCCAACAATTCGGTGGTCACGCTCGACGGCGGCGAGATCGGGCGGGCGCAGGCGATGCAGGCGGCGGCCTGTGGCCTCGAGCCGAGTGTGCGTTTCAATCCGGTGTTGCTGAAACCGGGGAGTGACCGGACCTCGCAGTTGGTGGTGCGCGGTCGGGCCGTGGCGCAGGTGAGTGCGAGCAACTACATCGAGCACCGGCAGTCTCTGCGCGCCGTGGTGGCGGACGAATTAGCCTCTCTGCGTGCAGAATTCGATGTGGTGATCTGCGAGGGCGCGGGCTCGCCCGCCGAGATCAATCTGCGCGCCACGGATCTGGCCAACATGGGGTTGGCGACGGCGGCAGCGCTGCCGGTGATCGTGGTGGGGGATATCGATCGCGGGGGAGTGCTGGCTCATCTTTTCGGCACCGTGGCCGTGCTGTCTCCGCAGGATCAGGCGCTCGTCGCCGGGTTCGTGATCAACAAGTTCCGCGGTGATCCCGCTCTGCTGGCACCCGGTCTCGACCAGCTGCGCGCGTTGACGGGACGGCCGACGTACGGTGTCGTCCCCTTCGCCGACGGATTGTGGATGGACGCCGAGGATTCACTCGGAACCGTCCCCGATGCGCCGGTGGGGCGGCCGCGTCCACCACACGGTTCGCAATGGTTACGCGTCGCGGCGGTGCGTTTGCCGAGAATCTCCAACACCACCGATGTCGAGGCGTTGGCGTGCGAGCCCGGGGTGTCGGTGCACTGGGTCACCGAACCGTCCCGGCTCGAGGACGTGGATCTGGTGGTCGTCCCGGGCAGCAAGTCCACCGTGTCGGATCTGGAGTGGCTGCGGCGCAGCGGTCTTGCCGATGCGATCGCAGCACGCGGGGCGGCGGGACTTCCGGTTCTGGGGATCTGCGGTGGGTATCAGATGTTGGGTCGAACGATCGACGACACCGTCGAATCCGGAGCCGGTTCGGTCCAGGGGCTCGGTCTGCTCGATCTCTCGGTCGAGTTCGCGGCCGACAAAGTGCTCGCGCAGGTGACGGGGCGATCGATACAGTTCGGCTCGAATTCCTTGTCGGGCTACGAAATTCACCACGGGCGGGTCGTGCAGAACGGCGACGATGCGCTTCTTGCTGCTGCGTCGGGTAGCCCGGAGGGCAGTGTGCGCGGCGGTGTCGTGGGAACCCACTGGCACGGCCTGCTCGAGTCCGATGATTTCCGGCAATCGTTCCTCAGCTGGGTGGCAGGGAAATCGGGCCGTGTCGGCTTCGTGGTGGCACCCGCTACATCGGTCGCTGCGATGCGCGAGCAGCAGTTGGACCTGCTGGCGGATCTGGTGGAAGACAACCTCGACGTCGACGCCGTGCTCGACCTCATCGAGCACGGCGTCGATCCCATGACGAAAATGATTGTCACGCAGATGCTTTGAGAAGACCGAACCAGCTGGCGGCCGCCAACGCTCCGGTGATCAGCAAGGGGATCACCACGAGCAGAAGTATGCGTGGGGTGTCGGTGAAGAAGGTGCCGATGTTCGGCCACCATCGTTGCCAGGTCACGAGTATCGATCCACCGCCGAAGAATACGAGCGCACCCAGCCCGAGGGTGAACAATCCATTGACGCGGTACCGCCGATAGACGACGCCGATGAATGCGCCGATTCCGCCGATCACCAGCAGTCCGGTCACCAGGGCCGCCCATTGGAGCACAGGATTGTCGGTGGCAGCGCGGGCGATTCCGAACATTCGGATCTTCTTACCGAAACCACCCGTCGTGGACTCGACGGCCGACAGCACGTAGATGATCGTGCCGATCGCGACGGATTGGGCGATACCCACCAACGCTGTCGCCGAGAGGAATTCGCGCCGGGTGATGCTCAAACCCAGCGCGTACGGAAAGACCTGGGTGATGGCAGAGAGGTAGAAGGCGAGGGCGAAGCCATATACCGCGAAGACTCCGCCGGTGAAATTGGATTCCGATTCGGTGTCCGGAACGACGGAGAACAGCCCGTACGTGACGACGAACACTATGGCGAGTATGCCCAGCGGCCAGGCGAATGTCGTTGCCCAGGACGTGTTGTGGATTCGAGCGACGTTCAGTATTCGTTTCATGACACTGCCTCCTCGGCTTCGGCGGTGGTGCGTTCGATGATCAACTGCTGCAACGGGACCGGTTCGATGGTGAGCCCTACTGCAGCACCGTCCGATTTCTGCCGGTCGGTCAGTCGGCCGTCGATCGTGGCCCGAGCGCTCGCGCCGAGTGCCGTTCGACGCAGGGTTCGATGGCCCGAGGCGAACGAGTCGACGACGCGCGTCGGTCCGGTGATTTCGAAGGCGCTCTCGCGTAGATCGTCCGAGTCGGCGTCGAGCAGAATCTTTCCCTTGTCGATGAGAATCACGTGTTCGATCAGATCGCTGACCTCGTCGATGAGATGGGTGGACAGGATCACCGTCCTGGGATTTTCGGAGTAGTCGGCCAGCAATCTGTCGTAGAACAGGTGTCGGGAGACTGCGTCCAGTCCGAGATACGGCTCGTCGAATAAGGTCAGCGGTGCCCGAGATGCGAGTCCGATGACGATGCCCAGAGCCGACGTCATTCCGCGGGAGAGCTTCTTGATCTTGCGACCGAGGGGCAGGTCGAAGTCGCGCAGCAACTCGGCGGCGAAGTCGTTGTCCCAGTGCGGAAGAATGTGCGAGGCATGCGAAACGGCGTGCTTGACCTTCAGATCGTCGGGGTACTTCTGGCTCTCCTTGACGAAGCACACGTGACTCAGTGGAAACGGATTCTCCCACGGATGGTGCCCGAATATCGAGACCTCGCCCGCGCTCTGGCGCATCTGCGCGGTCATCATCTGCATGACGGTGGTCTTGCCTGCGCCGTTGCGGCCGAGAAAGCCGTAGATCTTGTTCTGTTCGATCTCGAAGCTCACGTCGTCGACAGCGGTGAACGAGCCGAACTTCTTGGTCAGGTGATGGGCCGACGCGACCACGCGGACACCTTCGCCGGTCGGATCGAATTCATGGATGCTCATCGCGCTGCCTCCCAGTTGTCGAGCATTGTCTTGAGTTCGTCGACGGTCATGCCGAGCTTGCGTGCCTCGGTGACGAGCGGGTCGATGTACTGGCGAGCGAAGAGGTCGCGGCGACGGAATCGAAGAGCGTCGCGAGCGCCTGTGGTGACGAACATTCCGATTCCTCGTTTCTTGTAGACGACGCCGTCGGCGACGAGCTTGGCGAGTCCCTTGCCTGCGGTGGCCGGGTTGATTCGATGGAACGCGGCCAGTTCGTTGGTCGAGGGGACCTGCTCTTCCTCTGCCAGGGAGCCGTCGATGATGGAGTTCTCGACCATCTCGGCGATCTGCAGGAAGATCGGCCTGCCCTCGTCCATCAGAACCACCGCCGGTGCGTCGAGGTTGGTCGCCTCGCTGGTTCATTACTCATGTAACTAACCATAGAACCGATGTGGGGTCGGCGCAAGAGGCAGTACCGTCGTCCCCATGGAGTTCACGCATGTGAGTGCTGCGGGTGGGCAATGTTCGGTGCGGGTCGCAGGCCCGGACAGCAGGCACGCCGTTCTCTTGCTTCCCGATACAGGCGATCCGGTGGATGTGTACGACGCCGTCAGTGAACGGCTGCACAATTCGGATCTGAAAACCGTTGCGCTGGAAAGCATCGACGGTGTCAGCGACAACGCGATCCTGACGGTTCTCGACGAGCTGAAGCTGTCGTGGGTGCATCTCGTCGGCAGCGGCGCGGGTGCGGAGTCGGCCTGGACGCTGGCTGCCAAGACCTTCGGTCGCTTCGCCAGCCTGATCGCGGTGAACCGTTGC
>NZ_BAOX01000060.1:0-20930 GCF_000813105.1 Rhodococcus sp. BS-15
CAAGATGCCCGGCGAGATGATGCGTAACTCGCTGGCCCACATGGCCCGTGGAGCAGACGGCATCGCCTACTTCCAGTTCCGTGCGTCCAAGGCAGGGGCGGAGAAGTTCCATTCGGCGCTGGTACCGCACGCAGGCGAGGACTCCGCCCGCTGGCGTGAGGTGGTCGAGCTCGGCGCGGCGCTACGCCGCATGGCTCCGGTCGCAGGAAGCACCGTCGATGCTCGAGTTGCCGTGCTCTTCGACTGGGCATCGCAGTGGGCATGCGAGCAGGAGGGTCATCCGTCGATGGCGATGCAGCCCATGGAGATTGCCCGACGCGCACATCACGGATTCACCTCCGCGGGCGTGACCTGCGATGTCGTCCCGTCGTCGACGGACCTGAGTGACTACGACGTCATCGTCGTACCGGCCCTGTATCTGTGCAGCGACGAGACCGCCGCGCGGATAGCCGACGCGGCCGACGGTGGCGCGCAGGTACTCGTCACCGCCTTCTCGGGAATCGCCGACGTGGACGACCACGTGCGACTCGGCGGCTACCCGGGCGCATTCCGTGACCTGCTCGGCGTGCGCGTCGAGGAGTTCTTCCCGCTCGCCGACGGGGAAGCCCTGACTCTCGACGACGAGACCCTCGGCGAGATCTGGAGCGAATACCTGACCGCCTCGGAGGACGTCGATGTACTGGCACGGCACACCCAGGGCCATCTTCGGGGCGTCCCCGCATTGACCAAGCGCACCGTCGGTACCGGCGCTGCCTGGTATGCGGCCACCGTTCCCGACGCGACAGGCTGGGCCGCACTGACCGACAAGCTCTGCGTTGCGGCCGATATCGACACCCGACGCGACCTCGGATCGGACGTGGAAATTGTCCGACGGTCGGCAGGGGAGCAGTCCTGGCTCTTCGTACTCAACCACGGAACCGATAAGGTCAGCGTGCCTGCCTCGGGTACGGACCTGGTCGGCGGTACCCAGATCGACGGTGAACTCATCCTGGCCGCAGGTGGCAGTGCTGTGATCGCCGAGACCCGCTGATGCTCGCCCACCAGCGTCAGCAGAAGATCCTGGACCAGGTGACGGCCGAGGGTGCGGTCAAGGTCGCAGATCTCGGCGCGGCACTGTCGGTGTCGGACATGACCATTCGACGCGACGTCAACGAGCTCGTCGCCCGCGGTCTGGTCGAGCGGGTGCACGGCGGCGTGACGCTGCCGCGATCGGCGAGTGTGTTCGAGCCGGGGTTCTCGGCCAAGTCCGAACTCGATCGAGATGCCAAGGCCGCCATCGCCCGTGCCGCTGCACGATTCGTGCGGCCCGGGACTTCCATCGGCATCTCCGGTGGCACCACGACGCACGCACTCGCGCAGGAACTGCTCGATGTCCCGAACATCACCGTCGTCACCAACTCCCTGCCCGTCGCCGATGTCTTCCACACCGGTGGCCGGTCGGATCAGACGGTGCTGCTCACCGGCGGACAACGCACGCCGTCCTACGCGCTCGTGGGACCGCTGACGGTCAGTGCCCTGCAGAGTATCCACCTGGACATGCTGTTTCTCGGAACACACGGTGTGGACATCGAATCCGGGCTCACCTGCCCCAATCTCATGGAAGCACAGACCAATCAGGCACTTGTCGCGTCGTCTCGACGCGTCATCGTCCTCGCCGACCACACCAAGTGGGGTGTTCGCGCGCTGGCCAACACCATTCCGCTTTCGCGTGTCGACGTGTTCGTCACCGATGCCGGACTCGACCCCGGCGTCCACGAGGCGTTGTCCGAGACGGTCGACGACGTGGTGATCGCCGGAGAGCACTCCCCCGACACGAACGAGGAACGAGCACTCGATGACCGCGCATGACGCCACGACGCACTCGATGCGCAAGACATCGACCACTCTGGCCGACGGCCGTGAGCTGATCTACTACGACGACACCGAGCCCTACGTCTCCGGGGGAGCTACCCGCGACCTGGTCGATACGCGAGCCCTGTCGCCGTCGATGTCGCAGTCGCAGATGCGATTCGACGTACTCACCGGTGAATGGATCGTCATCGCCGCACAGCGGATGGACCGCACGTTCCTGCCGCCGGCCGACGCGTCGCCGTTGGCACCGAGCCGACCGGACCGTCCGGCCACCGAGATTCCGGCGGCCGATTACGACGTGGTGGTGTTCGAGAATCGCTTCCCGTCTCTGTCCGAAACCGCAGCGCAGCAATCACTTCCGACCGAGGTGGACGGAGAGTCGCTGTGGCCGCTGGCACCGGGCACCGGGCGATGCGAGGTGATCTGCTTCGCCAGTGACCCCGATGCGTCCTTCGTGTCGCTGGAGCTCTCTCGTGTCCGCACCATCATCGATGTCTGGGCCGATCGCACCACTGCCCTGTCCGCCATCCCCGACGTTGCGCAGGTCTTCTGCTTCGAGAACCGCGGTAAGGAAATCGGCGTCACCCTGACCCACCCGCACGGTCAGATCTACGCCTACCCCTACCTCCCGCCGCGTACCGATGCGCTGATACGACAGTCGCGCAGACACTTCGAGCGAACGGGCCGAGTGTTGCTGGCCGACGTCCTCGCTGCCGAACTCCGCTCGGGTCGACGGATCGTCGTCGACACCGAACACTGGGTTGCGTACGTGCCTGCAGCATCACGCTGGCCGGTCGAGGTGCATCTCGCTCCTCGCCGCGACGTGGCGGACCTCGCCGAGTTGAACGGTGTCGAGCGGGACGAGCTGGCAGTGGTCTACCGAGATCTGCTGCGCGGAGTCGACGCGTTCTTCGAGGGCGTCGACGAGGTGCCGTACATCGCTGCCTGGCATCAGGCGCCCGTCGGAGTCGATCGTGAACTGGGACGCCTGCATCTGCAACTGTTTTCGATGATGCGCTCACCCGGTCGGATGAAGTTCTTGGCCGGTTCGGAATCTGCGATGGGAGCCTGGATCAACGACACCACTCCCGAGCGGATCGCAGACCGGTTGCGCGAGGTACTGGCGTGAACTGGCTCGATGTGATTGCCGAGGAGGACCTCGCAGACGGTGCAGCCGAGTTGTTCCGCAGTGCATTCGGCGGTGACCCCGACGGCGTCTGGATCGCACCGGGACGCGTCAATCTCATCGGTGAGCACATCGATTACGCAGGCGGACTCGTGTTGCCGTTCGCGCTGCCGTATGCCACCGCGGTCGCTGTGCGTCGCCGCGAGGACTCGACCATGCGGGCCGTATCGACGCACACCGACGAGTCGTGGACCGGTGAGCTCGGCGAGATCGCCCCGGGAACCCCGTCGGGCTGGGCCGCGTACGTGGCGGGTGTGTCCTGGGCACTTCAGGATCACGGCGTCGGCGGAGTCGATGTGGCCGTGCACTCCTCGGTGCCGGTGGGTTCGGGGCTGTCGAGCTCGGCAGCCCTGGAATGCTCGTTCGCCCTCGCGCTCGACGACCTCTTCGGTCTTCGGCTCGACCGAAAGGTGCTGATCGAGGCCAGTATTCGCGCCGAGAACGAGATCGCCGGCGCATCGACGGGCGGCATGGACCAGAACATTGCGATGTCGGCCGAGCCGGGACACGCGCTGCTGCTCGACTGTCTCGACGGTTCGACGCGTCAGATTCCCCTCGATCTGGCCGGGTCCGGCTCGCGGCTGCTGGTGATCGACACCAATGCGCCGCACCGTCTTGTCGACGGTCAGTACGGAGCCCGGCGCGCTGCCCTGGAGACGGCGTACGCCGAACTGGGGGTGACGACTTTGCGCGGACTCGACCCCGAGCAGGTGACGGCGGGGCTCGACGACGAGACGCTGATCGCACGAGTTCGCCATGTCATCAGCGAGATTCGACGCGTCGAGGCGGCCGCGGCCCTCTTGGATCGCGGGGCCGCAGGAGCAGAGCTCGGTGAGTTGATGACCGCGTCGCACCTGTCGTTGCGAGACGACTACGAGGTCAGCTCACCTGAACTCGACAGCGCTGTCGACTCGGCTCTGCGGGCAGGCGCATACGGAGCGCGGATGACCGGCGGCGGTTTCGGCGGCTCTGCCATCGCTCTGGTGCCGTCGGATCTCGTCGAGGCAGTAGCAGACGACATCGCCTCCAGTGCAGCGCGATCCGGGTTGCCGGAACCCACCTTCCTCACCGCCGAGCCTGCCGGCTCCGCACATCGATTCTTCTAACCCATACAAAGGAGCACTCCCATGGCACAGGTCACGTACGAAGGAGCCACCAAGCTCTACCCGGGATCGGACGTCGCGGCAGTCGAATCGTTGGACCTCGCCATCGAGGACGGCGAATTCCTGGTACTCGTCGGGCCTTCCGGCTGCGGCAAGTCCACCTCGCTGCGGATGCTCGCCGGTCTCGAGGACGTCGACTACGGTGCCATCAAGATCGGCGACCGGGATGTCACCTCACTGGCACCCAAGGAACGCGACATCGCGATGGTGTTTCAGAACTACGCGCTGTACCCGCACATGACCGTCGCCAAGAACATGGGCTTCGCACTGCAGATCTCCGGAATGGACAAGGCCGAGGTGGGCCGACGCGTCGAGGAGGCCGCGAAGATCCTGGACCTCACCGACTATCTGGGCCGTAAACCCAAGGCGCTCTCCGGAGGTCAGCGTCAGCGCGTGGCGATGGGACGCGCCATCGTGCGGAACCCGCAGGTGTTCCTCATGGACGAGCCACTGTCCAACCTCGATGCCAAGCTCCGCGTGCAGACTCGCACGCAGATCTCGCTGCTCCAACGCAGGCTCGGCACCACCACCGTCTACGTCACCCACGACCAGGTGGAGGCCATGACGATGGGGGATCGCGTGGCGATCATGAAAGCCGGTGTGCTGCAGCAGTGCGCGAGCCCCAAGGATCTGTACGAGCGCCCGGTCAACGCCTTCGTCGCAGGCTTCATCGGCTCACCGGCCATGAACCTGTTCGATGTTGACGTCGTGGCAGGCAATGCGAAACTCGGATCGCTGTCGGTGCCCATCGAGCGTTCGATCGCCGACCGCATCGACTGCAGCCGAGTGACGATGGGCGTGCGACCGGAAGCGTGGACGCTCTCCGATTCCGGTACGGACATCGTCGTCGACGTCGTCGAGGAACTCGGTGCGGACGCCTACATCTACGGCCACACCGCCGAGGACGCGTCGAATCTGGGAACCGTCGGGGCGCAGATCATCGCTCGTATTCCTGATATCGCGACTCCGTCGCAGGGCGATGTCATCCGAATCGCCCCGCGCGCCGAGACCGTGCACTACTTCTCGACCACGACGGGATTGAACCTGCGCCCCTGAGATTCGGTCAGCTACGGACCTGCGCCGCGGCGAACTGGGCACCCTCGGTGGTGGACCCGTTGGTCCCGTACTGAACGTGCGCGAAAGCGTTGAAACCGCCGATCTGGCACACCGGATCGCCGAAGTTGCAGAAGCTCCGGGTGCGCGGGCCGTACGTGGCGCTGGCCGTCTCGATCTTGCTGCCGCGGAGCCCGAGCGGGTTGCCGAACACCACTACTGCGTCGATGCGATCGGCGAGATCGGCCGGAATGACTGCTCCGGTGATGCTGCTGGTGGTTCGCACGCCGACAGCGTTGGTCACCACCGTGGCCCCTTGCGAGTAGCCCGCGATCACGAACGTCGTCGACGGGCACGACGCTGCGACGGACGTGAGGTGTGCGACGAGGTCACGTGATCCCGGGCCGGCGCTGGCCTGAGTGAAGTCGGCCGCGTAGTTCACCGCGTACGTACTGACCGAGCGGTCCGACAGCTCCGACTTCAGCCGATCGACGAACGGCCTGCCGGTGATACCGAGGCCGGGGAATTCCCCGGTTCCGCGGGCGAACGACACGTCGACGTCCGAGCAGGGGGCAGCGTTCGCGACACCGGAAGGTTGTGCCACGAAGAACGCGGAAACAGCCAGTGCTGCAATTGAATAAGAGGCTAGACGCTTGTTCATGGAACTACTCCTCGGTCGGTGACTGTGCAGGTCGAACCATAGCCGTGTCGTACCGACAGGTACGAGATTTCTGTCCGATGCGATCTCCCCAACTCTCGCTTCTCAACGCCTGTTGCGCTAGTCTCCTCGGCGGGGTGAGTCCGATCTGCACCGATTGCGGATCCATATTTTCCGGGGGATACGAAGTGTCGAAGAAGTGGTTGCGCGGCGTCGTGGTGTCTGCGGTGGCGGTCGCGTTGTGTCCGATTGCCACGGCCTCGGCGGATCCTGCGCCGAGCCCGGCACCCGCGACCATCATGGGGTCAATCGATGACGGGCCCGGTAACTTCAGCGTCTTCCGTACCGTCGACAGCGGCCTGCGTCCCACCGCGGAGGACAACGCTGCGTGCAACGACTACTTCGGCTCCCCACGTTCGCTGACCGTAGTCGAGCGTCTCGACGCGCGGATGTACACCTTCACCAACGACCCGTCGACGGGGTTCCTGCAGAACCCGACGGCTCAGAACGTCGGACCGATCTACGTGTGCGACGGGCCGATCATCGACGGCCAGGCATTCCTCGACCAGTGGGGCGCACTGACGGCTCCCGGTCTGGGCGAGCTCTCGATGTACGGGCCGTGCGGTCTCGAGTTCATGATCGGCTCGCCAGGGCGCGCATCCGTCGATTGTGTTCTGCGAGTGAACCCCAACGATTCCGGGGTCGTCGACGGTGTCGCGACCAGCAACTCGATCGCCAACCCGCTTCGTCTGCCGGACGGACGCACCGGCTCGCTGTGGACCCTCTACACACTCGGTGAAGGCACTGCTCCCGTGCCGGAACCCGTCGCAGGAACCCCGCAACCGACGGGTTCGGTGAAGTACAGCGTCGGGCGCGAGGTGAACTCGGTCTCGACCGGAAGCACTCCCGCATGCCCGGGTGGCGTGCGCACCACCGAGATTCATGCCGTGTCCGTCGACGCTGCCACCGGCGCGGCATCGACCGAGCCCTCCGCGGCCGTCGCGGCCACCGCGTCGATCTGCTACCAGAACCCGTCGTCCCCGGACTTCGGCGCATCGCTGAGCATCACGAGTTACGGCGTCGCGCCGGCGCTCACAGCCACGTCCACCGGGCAGTGCCGTCGTATGGATCTGGCCATCGAGCCGGGCACCGTGCAGCAGTCCTGTGGGTTCACCTTGCCGCCGCAGCCCGCTCTCGGCCTGACCGGTGGTCAGGTGACGCTCAACGGGCTGGTTCCGACGAACGATGCTGCAGGATCAGCCAATTCGGCGATCTGGACCACCTCGTTCCTCGGTTCCATCACACCTCGATGAACGGACGTCGGAGCGGCGTTCTCGTTCTGACGTCGATGGCAAGCTGCCTCTAGGGCGCGGTCGTCACCGCGCCCGGGGCGGCGGCCGAACCCCTGGACGGTGCCCTCGACTATGGGCAGACCAGGGATATCGCTGTGGTTCCGCTGCCCGGCAACCCGAAGGACTGGCCGTCGATCCCGAGGACGGCAGCATCTGGTCGGGGTCCAACCGTCCCAATTCGGCTGCGGACGTCTGGCATTGGGCCGCCGACAGTAGCCTGCTCGCGACGTATTCCCTCGCGGATCACGTACCCGCCCAGCACGGCGTCAACGGCATTGCGCTCGACGGCGACGGTCGGGTCTACGCCCTCGACTACTCGGGGGCGCGGGCAGTGCGCATCGATCCGGCGACCGGAACGCAGACGGTCTACGCGACATTCGCCGACCTCCCCAACTGTGCTGGGACCGCAGGCAATCCGTGCGAGCCTTCGCCCGTCGATCGACCGGCCTGGCCCAACTGGGCAACATTCGCGCCCGACGGAACCATGTACGTCAGCGACCTGAATCAGGCCACCATCTGGAAGGTGCCTTCCGGCGGTGGGGCAGCCGAGATCTGGTACCAAAATGCGGAATTCGCCTCGATCCACGGTGTCAACGGCAAGCAGTTCGACGCTGCCGGACGGCTCAATTTCGTGGTGACCATGTCGCTGGTGCCGCGAGTCGAATCGTTCGGTCGTGTTGTCGTCCATCGACTTTCGGCGACTCCCGGCGGTACGCCAGGTGCTCTCGAGGCTGTGGCGGTCGCGAGTCAGGGTGACGGTTCGGCCATCGGGTCCAGCGGGCGCATCTACCTGCCGATTGCGAATCCGCTGTACAACGCCGTCGAGGTGGTCGACCCCGACACCCGTTCGGTGGTGGCGTCGCTCCCCACGCCCGTCGAGAGCATCACTCGGTCCATCCCGTACTCGACGCCCGCATCGGTCGCATTCCGCGGGACGTCGCTGATCGTATCCAACCACGGACTGCTCGCCATCGACCCACATCAATGGGCGATCCTCGAACTCGGTGTCGGAGAGACAGGATTACCGCTGCACTATCCGGTGGGAGTTGCCTGAGGTCCCTCGGTCGGGTCGCTGGAGCAGGGCCGCTCGAATGCCGAGGAATGTTACCGTCGCCCGGTGAATCTCACTCGTAGCGAACGCTGGAAGCTGAGTGCTCTTGTTCTGGCCATGGTTGTCGGCGCAGTGTTCGTCGCTGTTCGGGTCGCGACAAACGAGCGGGAGACCGTGGACGCCCGACAGTCCGAATCGGTTGTCGAATCGTCACTGGATTCGCCTCCGGAGCTCGCATGGACTGCCGACGTGCGGGCCTTGAGCGACAACGAAGGCGATGTGTTGCTCTCGATGCCAAGCCTGCTCGATCAGTACTACGGGTACAGCGGACTTCTCGACGCCGGAACTGTGCTCATCGCTGCCACCGGCTATCCGCTTCCGGCTGTAGATCTGTCGAGCGGTGCCGAGGTCGGTGCGGTCACGCTCGTCGGTGTCGATCCCGATGACGGAGCGCCACTGTGGCAGACGCCCATTGGACGGGTGAGTCAGTGTGCGCCGGAACTGGAATCGGTGTTGCTCGCGTGCTGGGGTGATCGGCGCGTGGTGTCCATCGACACGTCCGACGGGGCGCTGGTCGCGGACGTCGGAACGGATTTCGATGTGAACGGTGCACGAATCGTGGACCAGACCGTCTTCGTCTCTGGGAATCTGGACGGAACGCCGGTGCTGACGAAAGGTACTCCGGCGGCCGTCGAGTCCGACTTCCGCCGCACGTTCGAGCGGTCCGGCGACTTCTCCTCGGTGTATGTCACGCCGGATCGAAAGTCGGTGATGTTGACGTCCAGGGGTGACGGCACCCCGCAATACATCTACACGATCTTCGATCTCGACAGTGGCGCAGAGGTATTTGCCTACGAGGGTGACTCGGTCCGGAGCGTCGGGAACGGCTTGTGGCTGTCGAGTGTCGGCAGCGAATCGGGAACTGTGGGTACCCAAAACCTCTTGGCGGCAGACGGTTCGACCATCCGGGCAATTCCTCGGCCATCGTACGGAGCATCGATGTATCCGAGCAACCCACGGAATCCGCCGCCGATGTTCCTCGGTGACGGTGCCTACGACCCCGATACCGGCGACGAGCTCTGGCGCAATCCAGCCGTGGTGCAGTCGGAGTTCAGCGGGACACAGTCGGCCCTGGTTGCAGTGGTCGACCGCGTCGTCATCGTCACCGATCCGGAGGCGAAGACGCTCACCGGTCTCGACATCGACGACGGCGCCGAGCGATGGGTGACGCCGTGGGAGGACGCATATTGGGTGCGCAGTGGACTGACCGACGGGAAGAACTTCGTCTTCGGCGACTATCAGGCACGCATTCCATCGACGCCCGCACCGGTGAGATCGGATGGTCGATTCCGCAACCCGAAGGTGTGGATCCGCGGAACATGGTCGTGGCCTCGGCTGCGGGACACATGACCCGATCGTGGGGCGATCAATTCACCGTGTACCGCTGACGGCGCGTATATTTCGGCCTCGGACCTGGATTCCAACCTCCCGTAGCCGTCAGTAATCCGAAACGGAGGCAGGTATGGGCGTGAATCCTCGAGCGAGTGCTATGGAACTTGTCTTCCCTTCGCACGATCTGCGTGACGTCTGGCTGGACTGTCGCTCCGAATGGGGGCCGGGGTTCCACGAGGATGGTTTCGGGTTGACGGCCGACGATGATGTCGGGTCCGCACAGGGCTTTTCGGATTGGGTCGAGCGGCTTCGGGACGACGTCGAGTGCACGTACCGCTGGATCGTGGAGGGCGAACGAGTGTTGGGCGGCGTCGCACTCAGACACGACAGCCACGAGTTCGCCGCCCGTCTCGGGCACATCGGCTACGGGGTTCGCCCGTCCGATCGACGTCGGGGAGTTGCATCTTGGGCAGTACGCGAGGTGCTGACGCTCGCCTCTTACATGGGCATGCCCCGGGTAACGGCGGTCTGCGAGGCGGGCAACGCGGCCTCGATAGCGACCCTGACGAGAGTCGGAGGCGAGCAAGTCGGCCTTCTGGGGTCGGCGGTTCGCTTCCGGATTCCCGTGCCGTGAAGAATCGGGTGCAGGCGACCGCGCTGACGCTCGATGTCAAGCTGTTTGGAGTCGGTTGTCGTTGATTCCCACGCTCGATGCGGGCCGGGGTGTGTGTGGACGAGCTCGGAACCGTTCGGGATGCCGGTCGTAGTAGGCCTGTTGGGCGCGGTCGCGGTCGGTCCACATCTGTCGCCACTTCCCGGAATGCACGTCTGCGGGTGAGAACAGTGCGATGCCGGAATGTTTGTGGTCGGTGTTGTACCAGTGGACGTAGTCGGTGAGATGCCCGCGAGCGGCATCGATGCCGGAGAAGATGCCAGGGTAGTTCGGGCGGTACTTCATGGTCCGAAATTCCGACTCGGAGAACGGATTGTCGTTACTGACGTAGGGACGGTTGTGGGTGAGCTCGATTCCGTGTGCGGTCAAGCAAGTCTCGAGGGTGTTCGAGCGCATCGCCGGACCGGAGTCCGCGTGAACGAATGATGGTGCGCCGTAACGCTGTATGGCTTTCTCGAACATCTCGGCGGCGAGGTGGTCGCTCTCTCGTTCCTCCACACGCCACCCTGCGATCAACCGTGAGTGTATGTCGATGATCGAGTACGCCTTGAACGAGGCACCGCGCCACGGTGAGTGCAGATCGGTGATGTCCCAACTCCACACCCGACCGGGCGCGGTGGCGGTGTGGACGGGCATCCGGCGCGGGGTGCGGGTGCTCTTCTTGGTCGGTGTCTTCGGGCGACTGCGTTGGTCGAGGACCGCGGCTGCGATACGCCACCACGAGCGACGCGACGCCATCATCGACCCGTTGTCCCAGGCGGTGGCGAAGGTGTGATCGACCGAGTTGCCGGCCCGCCATCCGGTGGTGATCAACGCTTCGACCTGAACTCGATCGGTGCTGTCGATGCGATTCGGATACCGCCGATCACGTTGGTGCACAGGTTGTTCGACTGCAGGACGTGGACTGCGGCGGTAGTGCCACGTCGAGCGGGAGAGCCCCACTACCGTCAAGGCACTGCGCACCGACCCGGCCGACGACGCCAGATCCGTGACGAGCGTGTTCTCGGTAGTCAGGAATCGGTGGGATCGTTCTTCATCGGGGTGTCGGCGGGCTCGGGCACGTTCATCGCGTGCAAAAGCCCGATAGCTTTTCCCAACAGTTCGTTGGTCTCCTCGAGTTGCCGGATTCGGGCGTCTCGGCGCTCCAACTCCTCATCGTGGCGGGCTCGGTCGATCTCCCGACGCTGCATCGACGACTGCCGATCACCTGGAGCTACATGCATGGCACCAGTCTGACGCGGGACCATCCCGCGGTCCACATCACCGTCGAACACAGCTGAACGCCAGCGCGCCATCATTCGCTTCGAGATATGCGGACGCGCATCCATCCACGCGCCACGCTGCCCATGCCGCAGACCGCAGTACTCGAACACCAACTGCCGGATCTGCTCCCCGGTGAACCCCACATCGACCGTCATCACGACTCTCCTCCGCTACTTGATCTCGACTCACAAGCAGCCTGGCAAAGAGGGTCAGCGCGGTTCAGTGCACCCGATTTTCTGCGCTTGACCCTCACACTGTGTGAGACGAGAACCTCGGAGGGTCATGTTCAGCATTGGAGAGTTCGCATCGATCGGCCGGGTGTCGGTTCGCATGCTTCGGCATTACGACGAGATCGGGTTGTTGACGCCGGCACGGGTGGATCCGTTCACGGGCTATCGCTCGTACGAGGGTTCGCAGTTCGAGGTTCTGGGACGCATTCTCATGTTCAAGGACCTCGGGTTCAGGCTCGACGAGGTGACGCAGATCGTACACGGCCAGGTCAGCGCCGATCGGCTACGCGAGATGCTCGCCGCCAAGCGCACTGATGTCGCTCGTCGACTCGATCTCGACGCCGCTCGCCTGCGTCGCATCGATGCGCGGCTCTCCCACACCGAAGGGATTTCGATGATCACCGTAGACACCAAATCGTTGCCACCCACTCGTATCGCTCTCGTCTCCGAGACCGCCGCCGGGTTCGGGCCCGAGAACATCGGCCCGGTCATCGGCCCGATGTACGCCCGACTCGCCCAGACGCTCGCTGGGCACGGCGTGGCGTTCGGGCCGTCGTCGATTGCCATGTACGAGGCCGTCGACGATGGAGACGGCACCGGAATCACCGTGCATGCCGCATTCGAGGTGGGGCCAGAAGTCGTGTCCGGTGAGGGCTACGAGGTTCGCGAGCTACCGCCCGTCGAGCTCGCGGTGACCACCGTTCACCACGGTTCGATGGCAACGATCGGCGAGACCTGGGAGCAGTTCACGGCCTGGATCGAGGCCAACGGCTACGAACTCTCCGGAATCTGCCGTGAGTACTACCTGGTGTCAGAGCCGCAGCCGCAGGAGAATTGGGTGACCGAACTGCAGCAGCCGGTGGTTCGACGTCAGGACGCCTGAGCGAACTCCACGAGGGCGGTGCACTGGCAACCGCCGGTGACCTCCTCGCATTCCAGAACCAGGAAGTGGCGTACGTACTCGAGATCCACGCAGTCCGGCTCCGTGCACTCCGCACCGCCGACCGCGTGGATCACGAGTGTGCCGTTGCAGGTATCGAAGCGTGCGGACATGCGAATCCCTTTCTGTCGTATCTCTCTACATCCTTGATATCACCGGGCTCCGACAAGTTCGGGAGAAGGCGAGCGTGTTCGACGCCTGAGCTCGGCGATCGCGCGCGACCCGCGTGTCGACGGTAGGGCTGGCCCTACTTCACCTCGTGGGTTCACAGTGGGGACGACCCGGCAACTGCCCACTTACGCTCAACCGCATGAACCAGGCATTACCGATTCCCCTGAATCCGCTCAGAGCGTGGATTTCGCAACAGTGGTGGCTAGCAGTGGCCTCGTTGCTCGCGGCGACGTTCGCCGGCGTCGGTGGTTGGCTGATCGTCGGTCTACTCCTACTCGCTGTGTTCGCACTGCCGTTCGCCCTCAGTGGCGTGCTCGTTTTCGTGTTCACAATCGTGGTCCTTCGGTGGTTGGACATCGCGGCACGGGCCGGCGTCGACGTCACCAGTGGCATCGAGATCACGAGACCTGCGACGATCGTCTATCCGACCAGCTGGCACAAGCTGGTGTGGTGCGTCCGCGACGTCGGGTTGTGGAAGTCACTCGTCTACTGGATCATTCGCATTCCGATCTCGGCCGCTCTGCTCTTCTTGCTGCCGGCGCTGTTCCTGGTCCTTCCCGTTCTGGTGGTGGCCCCGATCGCGTGGTTGGTCACAGATCCCGAGGGCACCGGACTGGAGATCGCCGAACGAGTCGACTTTCCGCTGGTTGCGTGCGTCGGTGCGGTAGCTCTGGCGGTGCTCGTTGCCGGCGTCCCTCCTCTGACAACCCTGCTCGCAAAAGTCGATTGGTGGAGCGCTGCAGCACTTCTCGGACAGTCCGAGTCGGGCAAGCGGGTGAACGAGCTGACGATGAGTCGCGCTCGCGTCGTCGACGCTGCAGATGCCGAACGGAGACGCATCGAACGAAACCTCCACGACGGGGCCCAGCAGCGGCTGGTATCGGTGGCAATGTCACTGGGGCAGGCGAAGTCTCGTGTATCCGCTACCGATGACGTGGTGTTGAAGGGTCTGCTCGACGATGCGCATCGTGAAGCCAAGAATGCGATCGGCGAGATACGGACGTTGACGCGAGGACTGCATCCACCGATCCTGACCGATCGAGGACTCGATGCGGCACTGTCTTCGGTCGCGGCGCTGTGCACAATTCCGGTGTCCATCGACATCGACCCGGCCCTCACCGGAGAGCGGCGTCTCGATGCCACCGCCGAATCGACGGTGTACTTCGTCGTATCCGAGGCCTTGACGAATGTCGGCAAGCACGCCGACGCCAGTCACGTGCAGGTGGACGTCGTGCGTGGAGAATCCTCCGTATCAGTGACCGTGATCGACGACGGTTGTGGTGGTGCGCATCTCGAGCCCGGCGGCGGACTGGCCGGACTGGCCGACAGGCTCAGTGGAATCGACGGAACGCTGACGGTGACGTCACCATCAGGTGGTCCGACACGAGTCGAGGTGACCATCCCGTGCGAGTGATCATTGCCGACGACTCGGTACTGCTGCGTGAGGGTGTTGCGCGGCTGTTGGTCGACACCGGTGCGAGGTGATCGGCAAAGTAGGTGACGCGGGGCAGCTCCTGACACTGATGTCGGCCACCGACCCCCTGCCCGACGTCTGCGTCATCGACGTTCGGATGCCTCCCACATTTCTCGACGAAGGCCTGCGAGCAGCACTTGTCATTCGTGAGCGATGGCCCGACGTCGGGGTACTGGTGCTCTCGCAGTACGTCGAGGAAACGTATGCGGCCGAACTGATCCGGCAGAGCACGGACGGCGTCGGGTATCTGCTCAAGGATCGTGTTGCCGATGTGGATGAATTCGCCGACGCGGTAAAGACTGTCGCCGGCGGCGGAACCGTCATCGATCCGGAAGTCGTGCAGCAGATTCTGGCGCGAGCACCGCGATCGGATCCCCTCGATTCGTTGACGCCGCGGGAACGAGACGTGTTGACGGCGATGGCCGAAGGCAAGTCCAATGCCGGTATCGCGGCCTCTCTGGTCGTCGGTCAAGCGGCCGTCGAAAAGCACATCGGAAACATCTTCGCCAAACTCGGCTTGCTCGGTGACAGTGCTGATCACCGACGAGTCATGGCAGTCCTACGATACCTGGGAGCTATTCGATGAATCGAATTCCATTGTTGCGCAATGCACTGGCGATCACCACCGCGGCGGTGGTGATCGGCCTGGCCGGCGCGGGAACGACAGCCGCGATCGCGCTCGGCTTCTCCGTTCCGAAGGCTCAGGACTATGACTACTCGGTCGACCACGCGATCGACGGCTCTCGATTGACCGTCACGACAGGATTCGCCCATCTGACGTTCGTGCCCAGTCCCGATGACTCTCTGCATGTTCGAGCTCGCGGCATCTACCGAGGAGACAGCCCCACGATCGATATCGGTGCGGACGGATCGACCGTGGCGGTGGAGTGCTCGTACGACAAATACGGATCATGCGACGCCGATGTCGAATTGCAGATACCGGCTAATCTGATCCTCACGGTGAACGGAGCAGGCGGGGACGTCGTACTGTCCGATGTCGCTGCAGACGTGACTGTCTCGACAGCGTCGGGATCGGTGTTCGCCCGTGGATCGGCAGGAGCTCTGCTGGTCGACACGCGTTTCGGCGACGTGAAGATCAGCGATGCCACGGCGACCGCTGTCGAGGTGAGTACGACCTTCGGTGAGATCACCGTCGAATCTCGACTGCGCCGGAATCGGTGAAGACAAGCAACGTGATCGGTGACACGACGATCGGGCTCCCACCCGCCGTCGCCTACGCCGTGGAAGCGGAATCCGAGAAGGGCGACGTTTCCGTCGACGTCATCAACGATCCGAGATCACCGAAGACCTTGTCCGCCCACAGCGAGGAAGGGCAGATCACGGTGCGGCCGCGGTAGAGCTGTTCAATGACTCCGACGCCACGCGCTGAACGAGCGGACCGAGGACGTGGTGGGACGCACCAGCCACGGCCAGGGATGCAACTCGACCGGGGCTATGGCGTCGGCGATGCGGGAGAAGCCGGGAACGGGCGCCCAGGTGGTGGCCAAGGCGCGTCCGGAGAGTTCGTCGGCAACTCGCCCGCGGCGCACCTCCAACGGGCGGGTCGATGCGATCTCACCGAGCGTCTCGGCGAGAAAGACCAGCCTTTTGCCGGAGAGCCTCAGTTTGCGCAGGAGCGGCTCGTCGAAGACGAACACCGCGGGCCGGTCGGTCTCGGCGGCCAGTGCTGGGTCTGCGGTGCCGAGTGACTCCGCTGTGATCCACACCTGTTCTGCGCCAGTGCCTTCCATATGGGCTGGGCCGGCGGGAATCGGAGCCTTGTTCAGATCTGGACCGTCGACTGCTGGGCCGAGATCGTCGTCGGGCCAATTCTCGATGGGACACGCATCTTTCAGCGCGCAGTTGCGGCACAGGAACGGGGCCCGCTTGTTCACCTGCCACCGGCTGAAACCGTAGACCTTGCCGCTCCCGGTACCGACGGTCCACTGCCAGCCGAGGCGGTTGGCGGCGCGGGAGCCGTCGAGCAGATGGGCGAACATCTCGTCCTCGCCGTCGCGCCACGTCGCTCCGGCGCGGACTGCCCACTGGGAGGCGAGCCACATGCGAGTTTGGTTGACCAGCCAACCGACCTCGTGTAATTCACCCACCACCGAGGACATGCAGTTCATCTCCTCGGGCCACGGCTGCGCGGTCCAGCCCTGCGGTCGCGGCTGCTCACGGCGTAGCGAACGGCCGAGATCCGATCCGGTGCGCGCATAGAGGTGGCGGGCGTACTCCTGCCACATCAGCTCGTCGCGATAGCGAGAACGGTCGCGTGGGGGAGCGTCGGACACCGCGTCCCAGACCTCTCGCAGCGTCAGCAGCCCGTGGCGGATGTACGGCGACATGCGGCTTGCGCCTCGGCGATCCACCGGAAGAACGGTGCTGCGATCGCGGGCATATCCGGTGATGTCGAGCCCGGCCAGGGCAGTATCGGCAGCGGACTGCCCGCCGCGAATGCCTCCCGCCGAGATGCCATCCGGCCCCTCGCGCGTCAGGTCGCCCAGATGCTCGGCAACCCAGTCGACGACGTCCTCGGTGGTGGAGCCGTCGGCGATGGACGGCGGAGTGGGTAGTTCGGACATGCCGTCGGACTTCCCCGTCGGTACGAAAGGGAAACGCCGGTCGTCAGGGGCGCGGCAGTCGGCGATGCAGTGGGTTGGATGTGGTCCGCGGTGCCGATCTGCGGCCGGCGGTAGGGACGAGACGACGGCAGGCGTGTCGGCCGTGGCGCGCGAGGCGTCGTGCGCCTTCATCGCAGCGCTGCTTCCTCGTCCGAGAGCGGGTGAGGAGATCTTTCGTCCGGCTGCCTCTCCGCACTCCGGGCATGTCACCTCGGAGGGCACGTCGGCCATGGAGAAGCTCTGCTCGACGGGGTCGCAACGCTGTGCGCAGCGGAAGCTGTAGGTGGGCACGCATCCGAGGGTAGCCGGAGACGTCGTATCAGCAACGTTCCGGCACAACGTCATACAACTTTTACACGCCATATCCGACCGGATGGACCGCGACGGTGCAATGATCGAGGCAGGGGAATCCGCGCAACCGGAGGTGTCCAGTGCCCGAACTGCTGTTTCCGCTCGACTCGACGAAGAGTTTCACCGAGCAGGAGGTCGTCGGTCACAACCGATGGCATCCCGATATCCCGGCGGCGGTCACAGTCAAACCCGGCACGTCCTTCCGGGCCCACTGTCGCGAATGGTTCGACGGGGCCATCCACAACGACAATTCCGCCGAGGACATTCTCAATGCGCCGCTCAACAACGTGCACACTCTTTCCGGCCCTTTCCACATCGAGGGGGCCGAGCCAGGTGACCTACTGATAGTCGACATCCTCGATGTCGGGCCGATACCGCAGGAGGATTCGGGTCCGCTGGCCGGTCAGGGTTGGGGCTACACAGGAATTTTCGCCAAGCAGAACGGCGGCGGGTTCCTCACCGATCGATTCCCCGACGCGTACAAGGCGATCTGGGATTTTTCCGGGCAGACCACCACATCTCGCCACGTGCCGCACGTGAAATACACCGGTATCACCCATCCCGGACTCATGGGGACCGCGCCCTCGGCAGAACTGTTGGCCAAGTGGAACGCCCGTGAGGGTGCGCTGATCGCCACCGATCCCAATCGGGTTCCGCCACTGGCTCTTGCACCCGAGCTCGACGGTGCGATCCTCGGCTCGTTGAGCGGTGACGAATTCAGCCGTGTCGCAGGCGAAGCCGCACGCACAGCACCGCCACGCGAGAACGGTGGAAACCAGGACATCAAGAACCTCACCAAGGGCACCCGCGTCTTCTACCCGGTGTTCGTGCCGGGCGCGAAGCTGTCCTTCGGTGATCTGCACTTCTCCCAGGGCGACGGGGAGATCACGTTCTGCGGTGCCATCGAAATGGGTGGCTTCATGGACCTGCACGTCGACCTGATCAAGGGCGGCATGGAAACGTACGGAGTGAGCGAAAACGCGATCTTCATGCCCGGCAACACCGCACCGCAGTACTCCGAATGGATTGCCTTCTCGGGTATTTCGGTGACCGTGGACGGCGAGCAGAAGTATCTGGACTCCGACCTGTCGTACCAGAATGCCTGCATGCATGCGATCGACTACCTCACCAAGTTCGGCTACAGCCCCGAGCAGGCATACCTTTTGCTGGGATCGGCCCCGATCGAAGGACGCCTGTCCGGCGTGGTGGACATCCCGAACTCCTGTGCCACGGTGTACATCCCCACTGCGATCTTCGACTTCCCGATAGCGCCTTCTGCGAGCGGGCCGTTCCAAATCGACCCGGGAATGGGAGCGCCGAGGGCGCAATTCTGATTGATTTCTCTTGATATGCCGCAACTGTGGATGCTCGAGGACATGGAGCCGTGGCCCGACGAACCGGCCGTAGGCTCGGTGTTCACGCCCACAACGTACTGGGCTTCACCAGAGCAGTTGGAACTGCCCGCGGAGGTGTGCACCGACGTTCCCGCTCGTGTCGAGGCCGTGGATGTCGATGGCAGAACGGAGTGGATCGCTCACCTCGGCGACGGCTTCACCACGATGATGTCCGACGGCAACATGGTCGGGGACGTGATGTTGCACGGCTGCTTGGTGTGGGACAGATACCTGTGGTTGGACTTCAGGACGAGACCGCAGGGAAGCGCCCGCGTGCTGGATCGCCCAGGATTCCTGGCACAGCACGAGGAACGAAGTCCGACGCCACACCCTGGCATGTTCAGCGTGACGCCGTACGGGCGGATGGAGTACTTCGAACACGGCTCATTACCACTGAGTTTCGGCGTGCAGTGGAACGTACTTCTGGTCGAGGCCATCGCATCGAATGGTTGAGGATCTCAGTCGTTGTGCTGCCCGTAGTTCACGGTGATGATCTGGTCGACGCGAACCGGCGAGGATTCGATCTCTGAGAGCGCGAGAATGCCGGCAACGGTCTCCGCGCTGCCTCCGAGATATGTACACGGGAAGTCGAAGTGCTGAGCCACGCACCACGCGTGGTCGGCCGGCCACCACAGACTCGGCGAGAGTCCTCTGAGCGTGTCGGTTGCGCGCGAGACCGGTCCCTTCAACAGAAAATAGTTGTAACCGGCGATGTCCGCGGTCGGTGCCTTGTCGCGAATGTCGTCGAGGGCGGTGTTGCTTCCCAGACCGCGAACCAGCATTCGTTCGGCGTTTTCGTGCTTCGGACGAGTACCTCGATGATGGAAGTCAGCTGAACATGCCAGGCTACAACGGTTTTCGCCGGCGACAAGGGGTGAGGCGTGCCGTTACGAGCGGGATAATTGATGCGGGCATAGGCGTCGAACACAGTGGGGACCAGCGAGCCCACCGTGGTTTGGGCGACGACCTCGAGACTGTTGTTCACCCAGTGCGCCTCCGAGACATCCTGTTGCAGATCGTCGCCCGACCATTCCGCGCGATAGAAGCTCGATGCCACAGACGTCAGACTACCGACATCCGGTGTGGCTGAGACAACCCGTTGTGCACGCGAGAAGCGGCTAAGGCACGATCTGTGAACCGGCATCCAATTGCTCGATTTCGGAGCTGTCGAGTACCAGCTGCGCCGCATCGATGTTCGCGCGCAGGTGGGAAATCGACGACGTCCCGGGTAGCGGAACAACAGTCGCCGCGGCGTCGTTGCCGCGATGATGAACCCAGGCCAACGCGATCTGACCGGTTGTCATACCTCTGTTCGACGCGATCCTCGCGAGAGTATGGACAAGTGGCGTGTCGTCCGAGCCGGTCAGGCTGCCATGGCCGAGGGGGGAGTGCGCTATGAGTGCGATGTCGAGCTCTGCGAGAGTCGGCAGGAATGATTCTGCCTCTCGGTGGGCGAGCGACCACTGTTGTTGCACAACAGTAATGGGATGTATCGCGTGGGCGCGCCGGATGTCATCGACGGTGACGTTAGACAGACCCAGGTGCCCAATCTTGCCTGCCTGCTTCAGTTCTGCCATCGCAGCGACGGTCTCCTCTATCGGCGTCTTCTCGCTGCGATGATGCAGGTAGTAGACATCGAGGTTGTCGACGCCGAGTCGCTCCAGCGTGCCGTCGATTGCAGTGTGGACGGTGTGCGGATCTGCCCTCACCGACCAGTCGTCGAACCGACCCGACTCGCCCCAGTAGACACCGAACTTGCTGCAGAGCGTCACCTGCTCGCGATACGACCCCAAGGCGCGTCCCACAAGTTCTTCGTTGCCATACATTTCGGCGGTATCGAGCAACGACACGCCGGCCTCGACGGCAGTCCGGACCAAGACTGCAGGATCCCGGTCCGAATCTCCCCACCCATCGTCCTTCAGGCGCATCAAGCCCAGACCCTGAATCGGTGGGATGTCCATTGTCCACGGCGTCGCGTCGGTCATGGGCGATACCGTAGAACCTCGAGGGCAGTCGAGGTCAAGTGATGGGCTCTTCGTCGGCGCACCCGGGCGCTCGCTACCGTCCGTAACTATCAAACACGCGTTCGAAAGTGTGTCGGTGG
>NZ_BAOX01000059.1:0-20995 GCF_000813105.1 Rhodococcus sp. BS-15
CCCAGATCCCGAGGCTGTAGCCGACGGGATAGCCGGGGGTAGGTCTTGTTGGACGCGTCCGCGGTGGCCCGCGAGTGCGTCCGCTTGGGTAGGAACCGCTCCACGCGGGCCCTGGCGCGCAGAGCCCGCACGGCCACCCGCTCGACCGTCGGTGAGCCTGCGGGGAAGCCGAAGGCGCCGGCCATCCGGTCGTCCAACAGTGCGAACACCGCCTGCTTCACGGCGGGGGTCAGCGCAGCGGGGTACCAGGTGCAGTACAGATCGAGGGTGTACGTGCCGATGCGTCGATTGTCTTCGGTGAACCGGAACGTTCGCTCCTCGTAGTCGAGCTTGAACTGCGCGAACTCGGTGTACGACTCGGGAATGTTCTTGATGCCCATCCGCTTTCCCACTTCGCGGTAGAAGTGGAACGTCGCGAGTCTCTCCTTGGGGTGCAGGCGACGCCATCCGTAGGTGTCGATCCACTCGATCGGCTCGTAGATGAACGTCGTCAACACGTAGAGCATGTCGTCGTTCGAGATGTCGTACTGACCGTGCATTCGGTTGACCATCCGAAGCGATTCACGTCCCCGCTCGGAGTCGTATCCGTGCTCGAGCAGTTCGGCCATCAGCAGCGAGGTGTCGTCGTAGCGTTTCTGCGGTCGGTTCTCGAATTCGCCGGTCTTGACCAACAGTGCCGAGATGGTCGGCACGCAGTAGGTACGGAACAATGCGAATTCGAGCGAACGCTGGTAGTCCCAAGGGAACTCGTAGCCGGCCGTGATGCGGTGGATCGTGTGACAATCCCGCACCGGGTCGAGTTCCTCGATGCGCCGGAGCCAGCCGAAGCGCCCCTTCTTCGGCGTGATGTCCATCTTCAGCCCCGTCCGTGTCGAAGCTTCAGTGCCAGCACGGAAAGCTTCATGTTTCGTGCCTTACGCTTCATCGTCAGCAGATTGATCGGAGCTGCGAAACTCTGCACGGTCAAGGATTTGACGGTGCTGAATTCGCGTAGGCCGTCGGCCCCGTGGATGCGCCCGAATCCCGAGTCGCCCGTTCCGCCGAACGGCAGCGCCGGAACACCGGCGAAGCCGAGCACCGAATTGACGGTCACGACACCACAATCGAGCTTCTCGGCGGCGCGCCTGCCCACCGCTCCGTCCTGGGTGAAGACCGATGCGCCGAGTCCGTACTTGGACGCGTTGGCCCGTTCGATGGCCTCGTCCAGATCGCGCACCTTGTTGACCACCACGGTCGGACCGAAGGTCTCCTCGGTGATCGCCGTCGAATCCTCGGGTACGTCGGTGAGAACTACCGGGTCGATGTACGGCCCGTGCAGCGAGTCGAGTCCGCCGACCACGGCCTTGCCGCCCTTGGCCAGAGCGTCCTCGATCTGGCCTCGCACGATGTCGCTCTGCTTGCCCAGTGTCATCGGACCGTAGGACGAGGTCTTCGTTCCGCCGGGCTTCAGTGCCTTCACCGCGGCCGTGAATTCACCGACGAATCGGTCGTACACCGGAGCCGCGACGTAGATGCGTTCGACGCCCGCGCAGGTCTGCCCGGCGTTGCCCATCGCTCCGAACGTCGCGAATTCCACTGCGGCAGTGATGTCCGCGTCTGCGTCGACGAGCATCGCGTCCTTCCCGCCGCACTCGGCGACGAGCGGGGTCAGCGACTTCGCGCAGGTGGCCATGACCTTCTTGGCCGTGGCGGTGGAGCCGGTGAACGCGATCTTGTCGACGCCGGATTCGACGAGGGCGGTGCCGGTGGATCCGTCGCCGGTGATCGTCTGGAACACCGGGTGCGGAGCGGCCAGTGACTGCCACTTCTCGGCGAGCCAGGTCCCGACGCCCGGCGTCAGTTCGCTCGGTTTGAACACGACGGTGTTGCCTGCCGCGAGGGCGTACGCGATGGAACCCATCGGTGTGTAGAGCGGGTAGTTCCAGGGGCCGATGACTCCGACGACGCCGAACGGGCGGTAGCCGACGTAGGCCTTCTGATTCACGGCGAGCAGGCCCGATCCGACTTTGCGCTGCCGCAGAATCTTCTCGGCGCTGCGGGCCGCCCAGTCGAGGTGTTCGACGCCCAGCATGACCTCGAGCAGGGAGTCCTCGTCGGGCTTGCCGGTTTCGGCGGCGATGACGGTAGCGAGGCTCGCGGCGTCCTTGGCGATGGCGGACTTGAATTCGAGCAGCCATCGTTTGCGTCCGACGAAGCCCTGCACGTCCCACCATCGCGCGGCCGAACGGGCGCGAGCGACGGCGACGTCGACCTCCGCGGTGCCCGCGATCGGATACGTGGCGAGTGCGACACCTGTTCTCGGGTCGAGGCTTTCGAAGGTGCTCTCGTTCGTTCGTTCGATCTGGTCCGTCACGGGCTCTATCCTCCAGCAGATCGCATCACATATATTTGATGTGATTCAATGTTGTCCAGGACACACTATGCGTCCGATTCGGTTGCTACAACCCCCGTCGGCCCCGATGTGCAGGAGTAGATCCATGAGTATCGATCTCACCCAGGAACAGACCGCATTCGCGCAGGCGGTCGCGTCCTTCTGTGCCAAGGAAGCGGGCACCAGGTCCCAACGGGACGCGCTCACCGAACACGGGAAGCACACTCACAACCAGGCGCTCTACGACAAGATGGCCGAGCTGGGCTGGTTGGGCGCGATCATCTCCGAGGAACATGGTGGGGCGGGCGGCAGCACCGTCGACCTGTGCATCCTGCTCGAAGAATCCGCCAAGGCCATGGCTCCCATCGGCGGCATCGGGCCCACCTTGATCACCGGCGCGGCGTACGAGAAGTTCGGCACACCCGCACAGAAGGACACCGTTCTCGGCGGCATCGTCGCCGGGCGTAGCTATTCGATCTCGATGTCCGAGCCCGAGGCCGGCTCGGATGTGGGAAATCTGAGCTGCCGCGCCGAGAAGACCGACTCCGGCTGGCTGATCAACGGACAGAAGACCTGGTGCTCCAACGCGCATTTCGCCGATCGGATCCTGCTCGTGGCACGCACCGGCAAAGAGGGTGGGAAGCACGAGGGTCTGACGATGTTCGACGTTCCGGCCGATGTCGAGGGCCTGAACATCATCGGCATCGACACAATGGGCGGCAAGGAAGTCAACGACCTGTACTTCACCGATTGCGTGCTTCCCGAGGACGCAGTGGTCGGGGTGGAAGGGCAGGGATGGTCTCAGCTGATGACCGGTCTGAACATCGAGCGCCTCATACTCGCGGCGATGATGCTCGGCACTGCTCAACGAGCGTTCGACGACACACTCGACTTCATCACCCAGCGTAAGCAATTCGGACGGCCCGTCGGGACGTTCCAAGCACTGCGACATCGAATTGCCGATCTGGCCACCGAGATCGAGTGTGGACGGCTGCTGGTCTACCACGTGGCTCGGTTGGTCGACGAGAACCCGACGAAGCTCTTCCCACGCGAGGCGTCGATGGCCAAGCTCAAGCTCACCGAGACCGCGAAGAAGGTGGCACTCGAGGGTATGCAGATGATGGGCGGCTACGGCTACGCCACGGAGTTCGACATGGAAAAGCATGTCCGGACGACTCTCGTGTCCTCGATCTACGGCGGTACCAACGAGATTCAGCGTGACATCATCGGCAAGACGTACGGACTCTAGGTCATCGTGTTGCGTCGTCGCCCGCAGCTCTCGGAGGATGTCGCCGCAAGTATTCGCCAGCAGATCGTCACGGGTGCGCTCGAGCCGGGTGCATTCGTGCGCATCGACGAAACGGCCACCGAACTGGGTGTGAGCGCGACACCGGTGCGTGAAGCGCTGGTGTCTCTCCGCGGTGAGGGGCTGGTGGAGCTGGTACCGCGGCGCGGCTACCGCGTCAGCGAACTGACCCAGCAGGACATCGACGACATCTTCTGGTTGCAGGGCACGATTGCGGGCACACTGGCTCGCCGCGCGGCCCACGTCATCACCGACGAACAGATAGACGCGATGCGTGCATTGAACGACCGACTACGTGATGCGGTGTTCCGATGCGACCTCGACGGCATCGAATCCTGTGAGTTCGCATTCCACAGATACATCAACAAAGTCGCCGGTGGGACCAAGCTGGCATGGTTTCTGTTGGGTGCCGTCAGATACACGCCTGCCCGGCTGTACGCGTCGAACCGGCAGTGGTGCGAGCATGCGCTCAGCAGCCACGAGGAATTGATCGAGGCATTTCGTCGACGGGACGCCGACGGTGTCGCGGACCTGATGTGCATGCAGTTCCTCGTCGGTGCGACATTGGTGCATGGGCTGCACGGGTGAGGCGGTTACATGGGTGAGGCGGCCAACAGCAGTTCGGTGCAGCGGTCGACGATGGTCTCCTCGCTCAGTTCCAGTTCTCCGCCGAGCCACGCGGTGAGGACCTGAGCGAACCCGCCGACGACGAAATGGCTTGTCAGATCGAGATTGTGGTCTCTCGTGGTGCCGTAGAACTCGGTGGCCTGAGTCGCCAGCAGGTGGGCGAACATCTTGGTCGACTCGGCCCGTTTGGCCACCAGGATGTCTCCGACCGTCGTGGCGGAGAAGAGGAGGAACCCGCGGCGCGGGTCTTCTGCGACAGCGCGCACGATCGCACGGATCCCGGCGCGTACCCGTTCGCGGTCGTCCTTCGGTGCTGCCGCGACCGCGTCGAGCGCGATGGCTGCGACATCGTCGACGACGTGGTCGTACACCGCCTCCATCAGCGCGTCCCGGTCTGCGAAGCTCTCGTAGAAGTAGCGGCTGACGACGCCGGCCCGGCGGCATACCCCGCGAACGGTCAAGTCGGGCTTCGCGGTTCCGAGTAGATCGAGGCCGGCCTCGACGAGAGTGCGACGACGCTCGGCGATTCGAGCCGAGCCGTCGACGCCTCCGTAGGTGCGGGGTGAATCGGGCATGATCACATCTTGACATCTCTCGGCATCCCCGCCTAACGTCATCTGAATACGCACGTACTCAGATGCTCGACGGTGGAAGGAACCAACCGAATCATGAGCGCCGACAACGACTTTCTACGCAAGTCCATGACCGGGCTGGGGCTGCTCGCCGGTTCGGCGAACGTCATCATGCAACTCGGACACCCGGCCGTCGGGTACGGGGTGTTCGAGAGCCGTGTCGAATCCGGGCAGATCAACCGGCACCCGATCAAGCGCACCCGAACCACGTTGTCCTACCTCGCCGTGGCGGGTATGGGAGACGACAGGACCAAGGCCGCATACCGCAAGGCGACCAACAGATCTCATGCAGCCGTACGGTCGACGGTCGACAGTCCGGTGAAGTACAACGCCTTCGATCCCAACCTGCAGCTGTGGGTGGCGGCGTGCCTCTACCGAGGTTTCGAGGATGTGTACGTTGCGCTGTACGGGCCACCCGATCCGGCCGTCGCGGACGAGATGTACCAGGCGTGTCACGTGCTCGGCTCGACATTGCAGATGCCACGCGAGATGTGGCCCGCAGATCGAGCAGCCTTCGAGAAGTACTGGGACGCAGCGCTGGACGACATTCACATCGACCCGACGATCAGGCGCTACCTGTACGGCATCGCGTCGGCCACGTTTGCCAGACCCGCAGCACTGCATCCGCTGATCGGGCCGTTCTTCCGCTTCGTGACCACCGGATTCCTACCCCAGCGATTCCGGGACGAGATGGAACTGCCCTGGGATCCGGTCAAGCAGAGACGGTTTGCGCTACTGCTGCGCAGCGCGGCCCTGCTCAACCGGATATCGCCGCCTGTGGTGCGAGCACTGCCGTTCAACATCCTGCTGCGCGATGTCCAGCGTCGGATGCGTTCCGGGCGGGCTCTGGTCTGACTAGATCCTCAGCTCAGATGATGCGGCTGCGGGTGCGACTTGTGGCCCTCGTCCGATCCCTCGTTGTCCTGATGGCCGTTCGCCGTTCCCTGCACGCCCGTCCCGGCCGGAACCATCGAGATGATCACCGACTTCGAGGTGGGGCAGTTGCTCTGCAGCGCAGTCGAATCCAGCGGGATCAACGGATTGGTCTCGGGGTAGTACGCAGCAGCCGACCCGCGCGGGGTGTCGTACTCGACGATGCGGAACGACGGCGCGCACCGTTCCACGTCGTCGTCGTCCCACTTGGTGACGAGATCGACCATGTCGCCGTCGCGGAAGCCGAGAGTCGAGATGTCCTCTCGGTGCACGAAGATGACGCGTCGGCCGTTCTCGATGCCGCGGTAGCGATCGCTGAGGCCGTAGATGGTCGTGTTGAACTGATCGTGGCTACGCAGGGTCTGCAGAATCAGATGGCACGGCGGAACCTGCAGCACGTCGATCGGTGATACTGCGAATTCGCCTCGGCCGCTCTTGGTTTCGAACGTCCGACTGTCGCGGGGTGGATGCGGGAGCACGAACCCGCCGGGGCGTCGAACATTGACCTCGTAGCCCTCGCATCCGGCGACGACGCGGGAGATGTGCTTGCGAATGTTGCGGTAATCGTCGCGGAAGCCCTTCCAGTCGAGACCGTAGCGATCCCCGAGGGTGGCCTCGGCGATACCGCTGACGATGGCGACCTCCGAACGGAGGAACTCGCTCGCAGGCTTCAGCGGACCGCGTGAGGAGTGCACCGAGCAGGTGGAGTCCTCGACCGAAATCCATTGCTCGCCACTGGCTTGCACGTCCTTCTCGGTGCGGCCAAGGGTCGGCAGAATCAGTGCGGTCTCGCCGCACACCAGGTGTGAGCGATTGATCTTGGTGGAGATCTGCACCGTCATCCGCATCGACCGCAGCGCCAGGAAGGTGACGTCACTGTCCGGTGTGGCCTGGACGAAGTTCCCGCCGAGGCCGAGAAAGAAGTGCGCCTTGCCGTCGCGCATGGCTCGGATGGAATCGACGGTGTCCAAGCCGTGTTCGCGCGGTGGCTCGAAGTCGAACTCCGCCGCCATCGCGTCGAGGAACTTCACCGGAGGGCGCTCCCAGATGCCCATGGTGCGGTCGCCCTGGACGTTGGAATGACCACGGACCGGCAGGAGACCGGCTCCTGCCTTGCCGATATTGCCTTGCGCGAACGCGAGATTGGTGACTTCCTTGATGGTGGCGACGGCATTGCGGTGCTGCGTCAGGCCCATTGCCCAGCAGAAGACCGTTGCCTTGGAGTCGCGCAGCATCTCGGCGGCCTCGGTGATCTGCGCTACCGACAGTCCGGTCACCTCGGTGACGAGATCCCAGTCGACTTCGGCGACATGCGCTTTCCACGCGTCGAAACCGACGGTGTAGTTGTCGAGGAACTCGTGATCGAGCGCGTCCCACTTCACCAGCAGGGAACCGAGCGCCTGGAACAGTGCGAGGTCGCCGTTGAGCTTGATCGGCAGATGCAGATCCGACAGGTCCGTTCCCGGTCCCACCATGCCGCGCGGGGTCTGCGGGTTCTTGAAATTGAGCAGACCCGCTTCGCGAAGTGGGTTGATGGACAGGATCTTTGCGCCGTTCTGCTTCGCCAGCTCGAGGGCCGAGAGCATGCGCGGGTGATTGGTGCCGGGATTCTGGCCGGCCAGGATGATCAGTTCGGCGTTGTGGACGTCATCGAGGGTGACACTGGCCTTGCCGATGCCGATCGACTCCTGCAGCGCGATGGACGTCGACTCGTGACACATGTTGGAACAGTCGGGCATGTTGTTGGTGCCGAATGCCCGGGCGAAGAGCTGGTAGGTGAACGCGGACTCGTTCGAGCGCGGCCCGAGGTGTAGAAGATGGCCTCGTCCGGACTGGCGAGCGACTTCAGCTCGTCGCCGATCAGGCGGAACGCGTCGTCCCACTCGATGGGCTCGTAGTGAGTGCCGCCAGGCAGCTTGATCATCGGATGCGTGATGCGGCCCTGCTGGCCGAGCCAATGCTCGGTGTGACCGTCGAGCTCGGCAATGCTGTGCTGCGCGAAGAACTCCGGCGTCGCACGCGTCGTCGTCGCCTCCTCGGCAACGGCCTTCGCGCCGTTCTCGCAGAATTCCGCTGCATGCCGATGGCCCGGATCCGGGTCGGGCCAGGCGCAGCTCATGCAGTCGAAACCCTCGGCCTGGTTGAGCTTGAGGAGCGTCTGCGCGGTGCGCTTCGGGCCCATGTGCCCGAGTGCTCGCTTCATCGACACTGCGACGGCGACGGGGCCTGCCGCGTGGGTCTTCGGCTTCTCGATATCGAGCTCGGCCTCGTCGACGTCGGTGTCGGTGCGTCTCATGCGGGTCCCTTCGTTGCGTTACCCCCGCACTCGACCATAGCCGTAGGCTCAGCCGGCGAGGAGCTTGGTCACCAGATCCACGTACTGCTGCTTCGCCGAATCCTGGCTCGTACCTTCGAGCTTCGCCCAGGCATCGAACTTTGCGCGGTTCACCATGTCCAGTCGTCCCGGCCGCTTACCCGAGGCGTCACCGATCGAACCCTGCTTGTAGAGCGAGTACAGGCTCAGTAGGTCGTCGTTGCTCGGCTTGGACGTGAGCTTCTTGACGTCTACCTGCGCGTCGGCGAACGACTGGTCGAGATCGGACATGAAAGAACTCCTTCGATTAGAGGTGGTGTCATCCTCGCATGGAGGCTTCGGAAATCAGCCGAATGCAGTGCGCCACGAGGGCTTCGCGGGCGACGGTGACGGTGCCGTCGAGATAGCCGATGAACAGGGCGGTCAGTGCCCCGACGGTTCCGACGGCGATCAGCTGTCGGTCGGCGGAGTCGGGAAGCTGCGAATGCACCAGCTCGACGAAGCCCGGCAGCAGGTCGAGTCCGCGGCGGCTGAGCGCCGGTTCGGCCAACGGTGCGATGAGCAGCACCCGTCCCGTTCGCGGTTCGTCGATGATGAGTTCGACGAATGCGCGTACCGGCGCGGAGATGGTGTCCTCGGCGGTGGTCGCCTGCATGACGGCGTCGAGCAAGGTGCTCTGCGCTCTCGTGCCCACCCATGCGTACACCGCCCGGACGAAGGTGTCGCGGTCGGAGAAGCTCTCGTAGAAATACCGCTCGGTCAGTCCGGCGGTACGGCAGACGGCGCGCACGTTGACGGCCGGTCCGTCCGGGGAGCCGAGGAGCTCGACCCCGGCCGCGAGCAACGCGTCGTACCGCTTGGATCTGCGTTCCTCCAACTGTTGACTACGCATGTTGTCAACCCTAGTCTGACAACATGCGTATCAGTCCGCTCGACCCGTCCCGCTCGGTCCCGATTCACTCACCTGGAAGTACTTCGGCGACTGGCGGGGGATGCTGCAGGGCGTCTGGGCAGGCTCGATGCAGAACATGCACCCGGGGCTCGGAGCCGGGGTGGAGCAACACTCCACGTTCTTCGACGAGCGCTGGCAGCGCCTGTATCGGTCCTTGTATCCCATCGGCGGGGTCGTGTTCGACGGCGATCGGGCCGAGGAGACCGCACTGCAGGTCCGCGGCTATCACACGAACATCAAGGGAATCGACGCCAAAGGCCGCAAGTACCACGCGCTCGATCCCGACACGTTCTACTGGGCACACGCCACCTTCTTCATGGGCACCGTGCTCACTGCGGACCACTTCATGGGCGGACTGACCGAGGCTCAGAAGGTCCAGCTGTTCGACGAGCACGTGCAGTGGTACCGCCTCTACGGCATGAGCATGCGGTCGGTGCCCGCCACCTGGCCCGAGTTCCAGACGTACTGGGACCACATGTGCAGCACCGTGTTGGAGGACAACATGGCCGCGCGTGGGGTGTTGGACCTGTCGAAGCTGGGACCACCGCCGTACGCATCCTGGCTGCCCGAGCCGATCTGGGCCGTGCTCCGGCGTCCGGTGGCGAGGCTGTTCGTCTGGATCACCGTCGGCCTCTACGACGAGCCGGTACGCAAGCTCCTGGGCTACAGCTGGTCCGCACAGGACGAAAAGCTTTTCACGCTGTTCGGCAAGGCGGTGAACCTCGTGTTCGGGTTGGTACCACCGCGACGGCGACTGCACCCGCGAGGCCGCGCCGGATGGGACCGCGTCAAGGGCCGGATCCCGAGAACGGCACCGCTCGTGCACACACCTGCCCGCAATCTGCCGCCGGTGGAGAGGCGATCGGACCCCTCGCACTACAGCCCGAAGGTGTAGAACGGCGCGCTCGGGGTACCACGCGGGGTATGCACTGTGTCAGAACCGGAACCGGAACCCCGATCGTCCTCGTCCACGGGCTCGGGTCCTCCCACCGAAACTGGGACCCGATCGTTCCCGCCCTCGCCAAGCATCGAGAGGTCATCGCCCTCGACCTGCCCGGGTTCGGGCAGACCCCGCCGCTCCCCGAGGTCTCCATCGCGACGTTGACCGACGCGCTGAGGGAGTTCCTCGACAACGAGGGACTGTCCGACGCAGACCTCGTCGGTAGCTCGATGGGTGCGCGGATGGTCGTCGAACTGGCCCGTCGCGGTCATCGGGGGTCGATGGTGGCGCTCGATCCCGGTGGCTTCTGGAACGACCGTCAGGTCAAGATCTTCGGAGCCACGATCACCGCATCGTTGGCGCTGATGAAGAACGTGCAGCCGCTTGTGCCGTTCCTGGCCGGTAATCCGGTGACGAGAACGGCTGCGCTGGCACAGTTCTCGGCTGCCCCGTGGAAATTGCCGAGTGGATTGGTGGAGCGGGAGCTGAAGGGCTTCTCGGCCAAGACTTCACCCTCGCTGGACGCCGCCCGCAAGGCCTTGATCCACGGGCCCAAGCAAATCGGTGCGCCGAAGGGGTCGCTGCAAGGCTCGCTGCTCATCGGCTGGGGCCGCCAGGACAAGGTGACGACGCCCAGCCAGGCCAAGGTGGCGTTGGAGCGATTCCCCGACGCCACCCTGCACTGGTTCGACAAATGCGGACACTTTCCGCACTGGGATCAGCCAGTCGAAACCGCTCGCGTAATCCTGCGGGCGACAGGTCGCTGACGCTCCCATGTGCACGGAACTTCGTAGTCCACTACGAAGTTCCACTCACATCGGTCAGCCGTCCCACCAGGGCCGCAGGGGGACTCCTGCTTCGCCCTTCGGTCCGAGCTTGACCGCCAGAACCTGGTGCAGCTGAACCACATTGCGCTCGAATCCCAGACGGGACCCGGCCATGTACAGGCCCCACACGCGGGCTGTTCCCTCGCCCGCCTCGGCGACGCAGGCGTCCCAGTTGTCGACGAGGTTTCGGCACCATCCGGCGAGGGTCAGTGCGTAGTGCTCGCGCAGGTTCTCCTCGTGACGGACCTCGAGACCGACGTCCTGGATCTCGGTGATGATGCGTCCGGAACCGGTGAGCTCGCCGTCGGGGAAGACGTACCGATCGATGAAGCTGCCCGCCTTGGCATGCGCGCGATTGTCCGGACGCGTGATCGAGTGGTTGAGCAGTCGGCCGCCGTCGCGCAGCTTGGACTGGATGAACGTGAAGTACGACGGGTAGTTGTGCACGCCGATGTGCTCGGTCAGTCCGATGGAGGAGATGGCGTCGAAGTTGGTCTCGGGCACGTCGCGATAGTCGGAGAAGCGCACCTCGGCGAGCTCGGAGAGCCCCTCGTCGGCGATGGCCTGCTGTGCCCACGACGCCTGCTCCTGCGAGAGCGTCACACCGATCACCTTCACTCCGCGGCGGGCGGCGTAGCGCACCATCGAGCCCCAACCGCAGCCGATGTCGAGCAGGCGATCACCCGGTTGCAGGCCGAGCTTGTCGAACACCAAGCGATACTTGTTCTCCTGTGCGGCTTCCAGAGACTGATCGACGCTCTCGAACGCCGCGCAGGTGTACGTCATGGAGGGGCCGAGCACCTTCTCGTAGAAGGCATTGGACACGTCGTAGTGATGGTGGATCGCTTCCGCGTCCCGAGTCTTGGAGTGGCGCAGACCTTCTGCGATACGACGCCACCTCGGGATCGCTTCCTGGGGTGGGGGAGCGATGGGCCGCAACACATCCCAGCCGAGCGAACGGGCGATCGATGTCAGTGTCATCGCCGAGGGGCGACGGAAGTGCAGCTCGTCGCCCATCAGCGCCAGCAGCTCGTAGGGGTCGCCCGGATGGACTCCCGTTGCTTCGAGATCGCCCGAGACGTACGCGCGCGCCATGCCGAGATCGCCGGGAGCGGTTGCGAGATAGGTGGTTCCGCGCGGGCTCTTGAGGTTGAGGCCGATTCTGGCGTCCTCGGGTCCTGCGGTGCTGCCGTCGTAAGCGGTGAAGCGCAGTGGGATGTTGCCGTCGGAGATCAGTTCGAGAATCTCGGAGATCTTGAGCTTCTGGGCACCGTTCACCGTGCGATTGCCGGAGTCCTTGAACGTCGTCATCTGCGTTGCACCGCCTTCGAGTACAAATCCAACAATCGGGATTCGGGATCGTATTTCTTCTTCAACACTTCGTATCGATCGCCGCCGTACAGAACGGCGAATTCATGTTCGGTGTAATAAGCGTCCGAGTACAGCGATTTATGCCCGTCGAACTCGGTGACCTTCTTCTCGATGGCGCGGTTCGCGGCACCCTCTGGTTCGCCTGCAACGATCGGGACCGAAGACCAGAAGCCGATGTTGACGTAGGTGCGTTTCGGTTCGAGTGGATACAGCGGCCACGGCCGGGCCGGATTCGCGCCCGGTGCTGCGGGCTCACGAAGACGCAACGGGCACAACCACAACGGCTCGATCGGGATGTTGTCGAGGAACCACGCGACGAAGCCTGCGGTGTGTTCGATCGGAACCTCGACATCTTGCACGACGCGTTCGCGCGGCGGATTTCCTTTGCGCTTCTCTAGTCGATCGCCGATGTCGTACTTACGATCGAGACCGATGAGCTTCCAGTAGAAGCTACTGCGCCGGTACTTGCGCGGCCAGAAGCGTCGGATTCTCGGGTTCTGTGTTCCGAATGCGCGGGAAGACCAGAACCAATCGGTGTCCCAGCGCCACAGGTAGTCGTGAATGGTGAGGCGGTCGGTCTTGGGTGTGTCCGATGCGTGCTGGATCGAGCGGTAGAAGATGTCGGCACCGGTGTAGTCGCTGACCGGTCCCGGTTCGTCGGTCTGGACGCCGAGGGTGAGGTAGCTTTCGTCGGCGCTGAAGACCACACCGTCGAGGTACTGGACCTCGATGCCGTCGTACTCGCGCTGCTCGACGATTCTGTCCATCGTGGACTGCAGGGTTTCGAGATCGTGAAATCGCAGGTGGCGCAACGCGACATACGGCAACACGGGTTCGAGCTGGATCTTCAGCCGAGTGGAGTAGCCGAGGGTTCCGTACGAGTTGGGAAAGCCCCAGTAGAGATCTGCGTGTTCGCCCTCGGGTGTTGCGGTGACGATCTCGCCGCTGCCGGTGAGGACATCGATCTCGAGCACCGATTCGTGGGGAAGTCCGCTACGAAACGACGTCGACTCGATACCGAGTCCGGTGACGGCTCCGCCGAGGGTGATCGTCTTGAGCTGTGGGACGACGAGGGGTGCAAGGCCGTAGGGAAGCGTCGCGTCGACCAGGTCCTCGTAGGTGCACATTCCGGCGACATCTGCTGTGCGCGAGGCGGGATCGACGGTGATGACCTTGCTCAGGCCCGACACGTCGAGCCCCGGTGTGGTGGTGGTCGTCCTGGCCCGGAACAGGTTGGACGTCTTCTTCGCCAGACGCACCGTCGCATCGGCGGGAATTGCGCGATAGCTGCGAAGCAGCTGCTCGACACCCGACCGGTGCGCTGCGTAACCGCTCTCCCTCGGTTCTGGCCGTCGTCCGAGAAGAGCATTCACTGAAGCCACACTCAGACGCTATATCTCGTACCGCGTGGTCTCCACCGGCATCGGCGTCCGACCGGTGAAACTTCACGCAACTGTTGCCGAATCTCGGCGAAGAATCGGAGTAAATCGGACAAATGGTTGCGTCATACATGTGTTTTGCGGGATCGGAATTTCTTGTGTGAAGCACGTCACACACGGTCCGGCGGGATGCCGGCCGCGCGTGCGCGGCGAGGCAGTATGGACGCACATCCCGTTCGCTATCGAAGGAGAACGTTTCCGTGGCTCAGGTCAGTGCATCCAGTTCCGCCACCATCGCCACCACACCGGATCGAGTGCTCGCTGCGCTCGCCGACTACGAGACGGTGCGCCCACGCATCCTCCCCGAGCAGTACCGCGACTACGAGGTGGTCCAGGGCGGGCAAGGAGACGGAACCGTGGCCACGTGGACCCTGCAGGCCACCGAGAAGCGAGTGCGCAACGTCGCCGCGACCGTCACCGTCGCCGGATCGACCATCACCGAACGCGACGCCAATTCCTCCATGGTCACCACCTGGTCGGTCGCCCCGGACGGCGCAGGAACCACAGTCACCACGACGACGGAATGGAAGGGTGCAGGCGGCATCGGCGGATTCTTCGAGAAGACCTTCGCACCGCTGGGACTGAAGAAGATCCAGGCCGCGACGCTGGAGAACCTGCGCCGCGAGTTGATCTAAGCCTGCTCGAAGTCGGGGGCCTCGATGAGCTCGAGTGTTCCGACGACCACGGTGCGCATCGACCACAGGAACATCCCGTCGGGTCCACGGTCGACCGTGTCGTAGGCCCCCGGCAGTGTGTCCAGGTCGGTGCGTGCCGCGATCGCGTCGTCGTACTCACGATCGCGTCGAGCAGAGTTGTAGACCATCTCGGACAAGGCCAGCGCATGCTCGCAGACGGTGATCACAGCCCACGTCGCCTGCTTCGGAGTGAGGTCGTATCGAGTTCGATAGCGCGTCTGCACCGAGTCGGCCATACGGATCGCGTCGATCGAGCTGGGAGTCAGGCCGATCAGATACTCCGCGATGCCCGGGTTGGAGTGAACCAGCTCGCGCATCGCGGAAGCGAGGGTCAGCAACGCGTCGTGCATCGATTCGTCGTCAGCGGGAAGCGGAGGCGACCACCTGCGCAGAATCTCCTCCGCCACGAGCGCCTTGAGGGAACCGAGATCGTCGATGTTGTTGTAGATCGCGACGATCGAGACCCCCAGGCTCTGAGCGACCGACTTCACGGATACTTTCGGCAGGGTCAGGGCAATACCTGCCTCGGCCATGGCCTCGGCGGTGACGCGGCGCTTGCGAGGGGAGTGGCGTCCCTCGGGGGCCGCCGGCTGATCCATGCCACGAGACTACGTGCGCAGAGTAATGACAGATGTTCAGACGCGGGGCCCTAGAATCGCATCGTGTCCTTCTCTTCCGCACTACCCGCGACCGACGGGGATCGGACGCTGGTCGAACTGGCCAGGCAGACAATCGATTCGTCGACGGATGCGGGACCTGATGAGGACGGCATCCACACGATGGGTGCGGCGGTGAGAGTGGCGGACGGCCGAACCTTCGCCGGGGTGAATCTCTATCACTTCACCGGTGGCCCGTGCGCAGAGACCGTCGCGCTTGCAGCGGCTCGGGTGGCCGGTGCGACCGAGCCGACTCACATCGTGGCGGTCGGCAACCACGGGCGCGGGGTGAAGAGCCCGTGCGGCAAGGATCGTCAGATCTTCGCCGACCTCTACCCCCTGATGCGCGTCATCATCGGTTCGCCCGACGGCCTCGTCAGCGTTCTCGCCGGCGAACTCCTCCCCGCCGGATACGACCATCGCGCGGAGCAAGGCTGATCCTCGTTACCGAGGGCGAACTGCCGTGCGACTACGCTGGAGTTCGCTTCGACCCACGCGAGAGGACGGCACAGTGCAACCCGGTGAGCAGCCCGACATGGCATCGATCCTGCAGCAGGCCCAGCAGATGCAGCAGCAGCTGATGGCGGCGCAGGCAGAGATCGCGGAAACCGAAGTGACCGGCCAGGCGGGCGGCGGACTCGTAGTCGCCACGGTCAAGGGAACCGGTGAGGTGGTCGGACTGACCATCGACCCCAAGGTCGTCGATCCCGACGACATCGAAACGTTGCAGGACCTGGTGATCGGTGCCATCGCCGATGCTTCGAAGGCAGCGCAGAACGTCGCGAGCGAGAAGCTCGGTCCCCTCGCTGGTGGTCTCGGTGGCATGCCCGGCCTGCCCGGGTTCTAGTCAGTGTACGAAGGTCCGGTACAGGATCTGATCGACGAGCTCGGCAAGTTCCCCGGAGTCGGTCCGAAAAGTGCTCAGCGCATAGCCTTTCACCTCCTGGGTGTCGAACCGCCTGAGGTGGACCGGCTGATGCGCGCACTGCAGCGCATCCGCGATGGTGTGCAGTTCTGCATCGTCTGTGGCACGGTCTCGGACAAGGAACTGTGCCGAATCTGTGCCGATTCGCGTCGAGACAGATCGATGATCTGCGTCGTCGAAGAGCCCAAAGATGTGCAGGCCGTGGAACGTACGCGAGAATTCAAGGGTCGCTACCACGTGCTCGGCGGAGCACTCGATCCACTGAACGGTGTGGGTCCGGATCAACTGCGTATCCGAGAGCTGTTGACTCGGGTGGGAACTCAGGACGACGGAGTGGACGTCACCGAGGTCATTATCGCCACCGACCCCAACACCGAGGGCGAAGCAACGGCCACGTATCTGGTGCGCATGATGCGAGACTTCCCCGGCCTGGCCATTACCCGCCTCGCCTCCGGCCTGCCCATGGGCGGAGACCTCGAATTTGCCGACGAGTTGACCCTAGGGCGTGCGCTGACCGGGCGTCGACGTATGTGAGTGCCTGCGGCAGTGGTGCGGTTAAGTGCCCTGGGCGGCACCTATTCGCGCCACTGGCGAAGCCACTGTGTCGTACCCCCGGTGCATCATCCCGGCATGGAAAACGACGGGGTCCGGATACCGCAGTCTGTTCTCGATGCTCAGCACGGGCTGGTGACCACTGTCCAGCTCCGCGCATGGGGGTTCACTCCAAAGGCCATCCGCCACCGCGTCGAGACCGGCCAATGGCTGCGAGTGTTTCGGAACGTCATCTGTGTGACGAATGGTCCACTCAACCGGGAGATGGAGTTGCAGGCGGCGCTGCTGTACGGAGGCGGCGGCGCGATCCTGAGTCACAACACCGCCGCGCACCAGTGGGGGATGCTGCGTGAGTACGCCGGGCCAATCCATCTGACTGTGCCGCGTGCGTGCTCTGCCATCAGTCAACCGCCGACGATGCGTCACGTGCTGACTCGTCCGACATCGCTGAGCAATGCGCGTATCCATCCCGGCGTGGTCGTGCATCGTTCGTTGGCCATCGAACACATCGGTGTCGACACCGATCCGCGTCGGACGAGCAAAGAAGACACGGTCTTGGACTTGGCGGTATCCGCTCCGACGGCGCACGAGGGGGCAGCTGCTTTTGTCTCAGCTATGACCAATGGGAGAGTCTCCGTCTCGGCAATGCGTCGGAAGATCGAACTGCGGCGACCGAGACGGTACAAGAAAATCCTGCTCGACGCCCTGTCGCTCTTGGCGGGTGGTGTCCAGTCCGTTCTCGAATTCCGCTACGCGACCGATGTCGAGCAGGCGCACGGACTGCCTTCCGGTCGTCGTCAGGCACCCCACCACATCGGTGAACGGGTGTTGTTCGAGGACGTCGAGTATTCCGAGGGTGGTCTGATCGTTCGGCTCGACGGTCAGCAATTCCACTCGGCGAGGGATGTCAGATTTCGAGACCGCCTACGAGACAACGCCGCCGAGCTCAGTAATCGCCCGCGGTTGGTCTACGGATGGCAGGAAGTGTCCACTGACCCATGTGGGGTGTACCGCGAGGTGCGTGATGTTCTGGTGCGGGAGGGCTGGACGGACACGTCGTATGCGTGCGAGTGCTGCGCAGTGGTGCGGCTAGGTGCCGCCCAGGGCACTTAATCGCACCACTGCCGCAGGCACTAGCGAAGCCGCTCTTTGCGAAGCTGCGCAACCTCGGGCAACTCCAGTGGCGCGAGAGTGGTGCCCAGAGCCCGCTCCAGCAGGTAGTCCGCCAACTCCGGGTTTCGGGCGAGTACCGGGCCGTGCATGTAGGTGCCGATCACAGAACCCTGCACGACGCCTTCGCGTCCGTCACCGACGCCGTTGCCCACGCCGTGGGTGACCTTGGCCAAAGGGGATGCGTCGAGTCCGAGAGTTGTTCCGCCGCGGTGGTTCTCGAAGCCGGAGAGTTTCTGACTCAGGCCGTCGAGTGCGGGTTCGGTGACGACTTCACCGATGGACCTGGTGGCCTGCGGTGCGGTGGTCACGTCGAACAGGGAGATGCCGTCGACGCGTTCGCCTGCGGAGGTTTCGTACCAGTGACCGAGAACCTGGATCGCGGCACAGATGGCGAGCACCGGCACCCCGCGGGCGGCCGCGTTCTGCAGTCCCGGGTATCGGGTGAGGTGACGGGTCGCGAGGCGTTGAGCCGAATCCTCGCTCCGCCAAGGGTGTACACGTCGAGTGAATCGGGAACCGGGTCGTTCAGGGTGATCTGGACGACCTCGGCGTCGATGTCTCGCATCCGAAGTCTCTGCCGCAGAATGAGCGCATTTCCGTTGTCGCCGTAGGTGCCCATCACGTCGGGCAGGACGAGGCCGATGCGAACGGTGGACTCAGACATCTTTCACCTCACGTGCCAGCGCGCGCCCGAGATCGCGGAACGCGGTGTAGTTGGCGAGCACTTCGACGCGTCCCGGCGGGCAGGACGCGATGGCCTGCAACGGATCTGCGATGGTGGTGTGCTGCGAACCGGCGTAGAGCAGACGCACACCGAGGTCGGTCGCGCGTTCACCGGCGGCGACGACAGCGACGTTCTCGAAGTGCTCGAAGCGGACATCCCACAGCCACGACAGGTCTTCACCGTCGGGAACCTGACCGTTGACGGCGATGACGAGTCCGTCGCAGGTGGGGTCGATCATCGACAGCGCCTCCTGCCAGCCGGCGGGGTTCTTCGCGAGAAGCATTCGGACGGAATGTGATCCATACTGAATGGTGGAGTAGCGCCCGGCCACCTCGTCGACGCTCGACGCGGCCGCGACGGCATCTTCCGCGCTCGCGCCCAGGGTCACCGCGGCGGCTACTGCTTGAGCTGCGTTGCCGCGGTTGGCTTTTCCTGGCAACGCCAGAGTCATCGGCAGTACGAGCCCGTCGGGGCCGTAGAGATTCTCGTCGTCGAGCCACCAGTCCGGCGTCGGGCGCTTGAAGTCACTGCCGGTGCTGTACCAATGCTCGCCGTCCCACACGATGGGTTCGCCGGTGCGCGGGCAGCTGACCGAGTCGCCTGCCCATCCACCACCCGCTGCGACCCAGACGACGTTCGGGGCGTCGAATGCGGCCGAGGTGACCAGTACGTCGTCGCAGTTCGCGATGACGACCGTCTCCGGGTGCCGGGCCAATCCGGCGCGCAGCTTGCGTTCGATCATATTGATCTCGCCCACACGGTCGAGCTGATCGCGACTGAGGTTGAGCAGCACGATGGCAGCGGGATCGACGGCGTCGGACACATGGGGGGACGTGCAGTTCGTCGACCTCGAGGGCGGCCAGCTCGGCGTCGAAGTGGGCGTGCAGTGCAGCGACGATGCCGGCGTCCATGTTCGCGCCGTCGGCCTGGGTGGCGACGTCACCGAGGGTGGCCAGCGCCGCAGCAGTCATTCTGGTTGTGGTGGACTTGCCGTTGGTGCCGGTGACGATGACGGTGCGTCGACCGCGGCCGAGTCCGCCGAGGATGTCCGGGTCGATCTTGAGCGCGACGAGGCCGCCGATCATCGATCCCTTGCCGCGGCCTGCTTTGCGGGACGCCCAGGTCGCCAGCTCCGCCGCGCGCAGAGCCACGCGGCCACGTGCGCCGATACGTCTGCGCTCACCCACTTCAACCATCCGCCGAGTCTGGCACAGAAGAGCGCACAGTTTCACGTCGGCGGTCGCTCCCCTGGGTCGTTCCGCGGGCTCCACTCCCGCTAACCGTGGGTCGTTCCGCGGGCTCCACTCCCGCCCTCACACCGGCGCTTTCTCCAGTACTTCGACAGGTCGCCGGACGGCCATGCCCCCGAGACACCCGCCGATGACGACGACGCCACCGATCAGTGCCAGCACCGATGGGTTCTCGCCCAGGAAGATCCAGGCACCCGCGATACCGACGACGGGAACGAGTAGCGAGAACGGCGCGACGAGACCGGCGGGGTTGCGGCTCATCAGGATGCTCCACAGGCCGCTACCGACGATCGTGGCCGGAATCACGATGTAGGCCAACGCGACCAGACCGGGCCAGCCCTGCGGACCGAACGATGCCATCAGTGCCTGCCAGCCTGTGCTCGGACCCTCGACCATCGCCGACAGCACCAGCATCGGCACCGGCGGGACGACGGTCATCCACAGCATCAGCGTCATCGGCGAATCGGACTTGGCGAGTCGATTCCCCAGGTTGCCGAACGCCCAACCGAGGCCGGCGAGCAGGGTGAGGATCACCGGCAGCAGGGTGGCGTTCTGGGCGCGATCCCACCCGATCAGCACCATGCCGATCACGGCGATCGCGATACCGATCGCCTGTCGGCGGGAGACGTGCTCGCGCAACAGAATCGCGCCGAGAACGACGGTGAACGGGGCGGACGACTGCAACACGAGCGACGCCAATCCGGTGGGCATGCCGGCCGCCATCGCTGCGAACAGAAAGGCGAACTGCAGGAACCCGAACCCGAACCCGTAGAGCAGCAGCCACTTCAGCGGAACCTTCGGCCGCGGGACGAACAGCACGACGGGAACGGCGATGACCAGGAATCGCAGTGCAGCGAAGAAGAACGGCGGGAAATGATCGAGCCCCACGCGGATGGCGAGAAAGTTCAGTCCCCACAATACGACGACGGTCAGTCCGAGGAGGCGGTCGCGAGTGGTCATGCCGTCCATCGTGGCGGCAGCAAATGATCAGCACAATCGAATATATCCGCAGCAACAGTTAAGATTTACTACATGAATGTGGAGCGGCTCAGGATCCTCCGGGAACTTGCCGACAGGGGGACCGTCGCTGCCGTCGCCGAGGCGCTGTCCATGACGCCGTCGGCGGTGTCTCAGCAGCTCAAGCTGCTGGTCAAGGAAGCAGGGGTGACGCTCCTCGAACCCGACGGCCGTCGACTTCGACTCACCGACGCCGGGCGGGCATTGGTGCTCAGGACCGATGATGTGTTCGCCGCTCTCGATCGAGCCACAGCAGAGATGGATCGATACCGGGCGTCCCGCGGGACGCCC
>NZ_BAOX01000058.1:0-22052 GCF_000813105.1 Rhodococcus sp. BS-15
GCACTCAGCCACACCACTGCGCAGCACTCAGAACGCGGAACCGGTGGTCGGTAACTGGTAGCCCTGGAAGAAGTCGAACGGGACCACGTTCGGTGCCGGGTTCTGCAGCTGCGGTGCCGGTGCCTGTGGGAACAGCTCGGGGAGCTCGAACTGGTTCTGCCGGTCGTTTCGGTTGTCGTCGTACCGGGTGTGGTTGTCGCCCCGGTCCGTCCACAGCGGATCGGCCGACGCGGTACCGGTGACTGCTACCAGAGGAATGGCCACCAGAGCCCCGGTCACTGCTGCGCGGGTGAGAATCTTTCGGGTGTTCATGTGTTCCCTTTCGTCGTGGTTCCTACCTGCACGACGTTAGGTCCGGTGGATCGGTGCGCGTAAGGGGAAAGCGCTACCTCCCAGGAGATTACGAGCGTTCTGCCAAAGGTTGCTACCAGCGGTTTCGAGGTGTCGGTCCTGGTCGGATCGGTACCGGTGTTGTCAGGTTGTTGTCGAAGGGCTGGCAGTGCTCCCAGCCGGGGTCCCCCGCGGGACGGCCGACTCGGATTCGGCCACGACGGTCGATTCCCGCTCCGGCGTGGTGCTCTTGATGGCGAGGGCTGCGAGGACGACGACCGCGCATGCCAGGGCGCCTGCGAAGAAGGCTGCGGTGTAGACGATTTCGCGGGCGACTGCCGTTCCGTCGATGGTGAACATGGCGAGGACGGTGGACAGGGTGGCGCTCGCAATCGAGGTACCGACTGTCCGGACGATCGAGTTGACGCTGTTCGCCACCCCGGTGTCCGCTGCGCTGACCTCGGCCATGAGCAGGTTCGGCAGGGCAGCGAATGCGAGACTGACGAACATGTTGATGACGATGCCTGCGGTGATCAGCTGCCAGGTGTGATCGTGGGCGAGTGCGACGAAGACGAATCCGAACAACCCGATCACGGCTCCTGCGATCAGTACTCGGCGCGGCCCGAACGCCCGGATGAGGCGGCCACTGACGACGGCCGCGACTACTCCGACCGCTGCGCCGGGCAGCAGATAGACGACGCTCGCCTCGAGAACATTCGCGGTGAAGCCGTAGCCGGCCACAGCTCGTGGTGTCTGTACGAAGTACGAGCAGGCGAGGAAATTGACGAACATCCCGATACCGACGAACAGGGTGGCGACGTTGGTGGCGAGCAACGGTCCGTGGGTGAGCATGCGGGGTGCGACGAGTGGCTCGTCGGCGCGTTTCTCGAAGTTCCACCAGATGGCCCCCGCGACTACACCGACGACCGCGCAGCCGATGGTGGCAACCGAACCCCACCCCCAGGTGCGGCCCTGGGTCAGGGCGAGGAACAGCAGAAGCAGAGTCACCGCGAGCAGTGCAGCTCCCCACCAGTCGACGGTGCCGCCACTTGTTCTCGGGCGCGCCGGTACGCCGAACCAGGCAATCGCGAGCGCGACAACGACGAACGCAACAGTGAGCCAGAACACGCGGTGGTAGTCGGCACCGTTGGCCGTCAGCAGCCCGGTCAACACCAGTCCGAATCCGCCGCCGACGCCCAGTGTGCCGGACAGGACGGCCATCGAGCCGACGAGCTTACGAGGAGGCATCTCGTCACGGAGGACGGCAAGGGCGATGGGGAACAGTGCATAGGACACGCCCTGCAGGACCCGGCCGACGATCAGCCACAGCAACGAGTGGGTCAGCGCTGCGAGCAGAGATCCGGCGAGGACGACGGTGAGCACACCGATCAGCACCGGACGCTTACCGTGCAGGTCGGCGAGCCTACCGATGACCGGGGTGGCGATCACCGCCGCGAGGAGATTGGCCGTCAGTACCCATCCGGCGGCGGTGGTGCTGACCCCGAGTTGGGTGCCGATGGTCGAAACGATGGGGACCACCATCGTTTGCAGAACGGCGAGAGTCATGACGATGAAACAGAGTCCGGGCAGCAGTATGCGGCGGGAGGACATGAACGAACTACCTCGTTACGTATCGACTATGCGGTGGAACGAAAAACAAAATGATGAACGCATCTAAGTAACTATCGGAGATAGGTGTACCAGGGAAGTGAGCGGGGCCGCCACCACGGCAGGGCATCGACGCAGGCTCTACTACGGCCTACTGGGCTTTCCCAGAGCTTTCTGACGGAGTTCGCTGACGATCTCGTCGTTCCAGACGTGTTCGCGCACCAGGCGGTAGCGCTCCCGGCTCATCCACAGGTACGCCTCCGCGTCGGTGCGGTCCTCGAGGATCTCCGCTGCGCGCACCATGCGCACCACCGGTAGGTATTCCTCACCGAACCAACGCCGCGCGACGGTACCGCGGTCGACGAATTCCCCGACCTCCTGCATCAACCGGAAGCCCCACGCCTCCACCGATTCGCTCAGCTGGGCGTAATCGAACGGATCGGTCACCTGAACGGCCTCGCGTGCCTTGCCCACCAACGGGACACGACTGAGGAAGATGCGCCGGTGATCCTTGATCAGCAGGTCGCCGCGTCGGGTGATGCCCTCGGGGGAGATGCGCGTGATGATCTCGGTGACGACGGCGTCGATCGACGTCCGGTGCATCGCGAAGGCGATGGACACTCGGTGATGGCCGTCGACGACGAAGTGCATTCCGCCGATGCGATAGACCTGAATCGGCGGCATCGCCTCGCCGCGGCGTTGGGCGGCCGCGAGTCGCTGCCAGCGTTCGCGGATGCGCGCCGACGTCGGACGGAAGAAGCGGTCGAAATCGCGCGTGCGATCGACGCTTCCGACGATGGTGTCGACGCGAATGACCTGCAGGCCGAGGTGCCGCTCGCCCACCTTGCCGAGGGCGGCGACCACCTCGTCGAACGGCAGGATGGTGTTGACGTCGTCGGGTTGACGACGCAGCCACCCCACCAGACGTGCGACGTCGGCGCGTCGGCGCTGGCGGGTGAAGTCGTTCTCCGCATCGGCGGCCGGAAATCCGGTGTCACGTGCCATGTCTGCGCCTCACGATCTTCGGTGTCTCGAAATCCGGTCTCTCGCCGCCCGGTTCGATCTCGAGGAGGGTGTATCCGACGGTGTTGATCACCGTCGCGCCGTGCAGGGTCAGATCGTCCGGGGTGTGACCGTGCGGATGAATATGGCCGTGCAACAACAACTGTGGGGAGAGTCGACGCGTCACCTCGTCGAGGCAATCGAAGCCGATGTGCGCGGGGTCGGTGTCGTCGCCGACGCCGAGCGGTGGACTGTGGGTGAGCAGGATGTCGACGGGCCGAAGATCCTTGCGCACGTTGCGATGCCATGCGAACGTCCGGGTCAGGGTGCGTGATCGCCGTCGCTGCTGCCGTTGGGTCCACTGATTGGGACCACCGTTGTAGCGGATGGATCCGCCGAGACCGGCGATCCGCAATCCTGCCGCGGACACGATGCGACGGTCGACGTTGACGGCACCGACCGGTCCGGGCCAGGTTGCGGGCAGTCCGGCGCGCATCCACCTGCGCGCCCGGCCGAGTATCCGGTGAGGTCCGCGTCGTGATTGCCCGGCACGAAGACACAGGGTGCGTTCAACGCGTCGGTGAGGTACTCGAGGTAGTCGAACGGGAGGTCTCCCGCGCCGAGAATCAGGTCGACTCCGAGCGACTTCACCTGCGGACTCCACAGAGATTCGATCGTTTCGTCGGCAACTGCGAGAACGGAGACCACGGGTACGACGGTACCCACCTCGGGTGCGGTGGTACCTCCGAACGGACTTCTCGGGCATCGGTGGTGTTGGATGGGTCAGGTGAGCGACAGTGTCATTGCAGCGGTACGCGCACATCTGGTGACCGAGATCGGCGACGAGAGTCCGTCGTCGGCGTCGGTGACGTTCCTCGGCCTCGAGTCGCTGGACGTGCTGAGATTCGGCGCGGACTCCGACGTGGTCCGGTACGTCAGTCTCGGCTGTTCTCGTCACCCCATGGCCGATCCCAACGAACTCGTCGCCGATCCCTCGCGCGGCCCCCGAGCAGAACTGGTGCTCACTCTTCGCGGTGGGGCAGGCGTGGCGTCGGGCGTGCACAAGTCCCTGGCCGTGCTCGCTGCCTCTCCCGCGGTGGAGGGCGTCGTGCTCGTCGAGGATGCGCTGCTCGATCTGGGCGAGCCGCTGTGGACCAACGCGCCGTTCACCGCGGTGCTGCTCGGCGACAGCGACATCGCCACTCTGACGCTGCCCGAGCCCTACGATCCGGTTCGCTTTCTGGCTGCCGTGCCGTTGACCGGTACCGAGGCCGCATGGGTGCGGTTGCGCGGTGCTGCCGCCCTGCGTGAGGCCTGGGCCGAGGCCGGGATCGACGTGCGCGATCCGAATCGGTCCGCGGCCAGTCTCTGACGCCCACTCACTGCGCGTAGGACGCCAATTCCGGTTCGGCGGTGACGGAATCGTCGATCAGGTGCCGAGGTACCTGGGCCAGATACTTCAGTCCGGTGATCGCCGCACGCGCGTCGTAGCGCAAGTTCGGCATGGTGGTTGTGAAACACAGGTCATTCGAAATGCGTTCGCGTACAGCAGGTCCGTCGTGATCGAGCGCGTCGAGGACGAGATGAAAGGCGACGTTGTCACCGAGAATCGAGAAGTGTTCGACGGGCCGGAGCGGACAGACGTCCTGTACGGCGATGTTGGCCGCTCCGGCGAGGCTGCTGGCGTGCGGTTGCGGATAGATCAATTGGTCGAACTTCGTGTAGATCGAGGTGTAGCTCGGCCCGTCCGGCAACGGACGCGCCGCCAGCGCGGTGAGGAACTTCGATCCGGTGGCGATCTGCCAGTTCGCGGGCGGGCACTCCTGCGAGTCGTCGCATCCCGAGCGTGCCGAATCGGTGCCGTTGTACGGGGTGGCGAGCGAGATGACATCCGACACCAGCGCGGGCAGATCCGGCCAGAACGTCAATGCCCACAGCTCGTCCAGTGGACCGTGCTGGTGACCCATCATGACGACCTGGCGACCGCTGTCGGCGGCCATGGTGCGGAGCGCATGAACCACGTACTGGGCGGCGATCTGCAGGTCGCCGTACCCCTCGTCGGGGAGGGAGAGGCTGCACACCGGTATCCCTGCGGCGGGCAGTGACTGCAGATAGTTCCAGCCGAAGGACTGCTGATCGGTGGCGAAGGCCGGGGCGAGCAGGACCGGATCGCGGGTGGCGTCGTGCAGGTCGGTTGTGCATGTGAGGGCGTGGTCGAGGGCGGCGAGATCGACGGTCAGCACGGGACCCGGATCGAGGTTCGATCCTGCCGATGCGGTTCCCGGTACCAACGTGGACAGCACGGCGACGGCCGACGCCAGCACCAGTGAGCGGATTTTCATCGATCCCTTCCGGACGACAATGCAGGGCTTCTGCAGTCTCATCCGGCACGAACGGGTGGGCTCGTCACACGATGGCAGTCGGGGCAATCACCAACGACCACCCGAAACGATTGGACATCGTCCAATCGAGGGTGCGGCTCCTAGAGCCAGTCGTTCTTGTGGAACGTTCGCCACAGTCCGATGCACACGCACAACACGACCGCGACCACCAGGTGGTAGCCGTACGTCCAGTGCAACTCGGGCATGTTGTCGAAGTTCATCCCGTAGATGCCCGCGACCATCGTCGGCACGGCGGCGATCGCCACCCACGACGAGATCTTGCGCATGTCGAGGTTCTGCTGCATCGTCACGCGCGCCAGCGCGGCGTCGACCAGTGAGCTGAGCACCTCGTCGTACTCGGAGATGCGTTCGGCGACCGTCGTGTGATGGTCCTGTACGTCGCGCAGGTAGCGTCGCACCGCCTTGGGGACGCTCGGCTCCTGCACCAGCCGCGCCAACGGCGTCGACAGTGGTGTCACCGACCGGCGAAGCTCGACGACCTCCCGCTTGAGGAGGTAGATGTTCTCGATGGGTACGTGGTGGTGCGGCGAGAAGACCTCCTCCTCCATGCCGTCGACGTCTCGCTCGATCGAGTCGGTCACTGCGAGGTACTCGTCGACGACGTGGTCGGCCACGGCGTGCAGCACCGCCGACGGACCGAGTGCGAGCTGTTCGGGGTTCGCTTCGAGGCGCTGACGCACGCCTGCCAACCCCGAATGCTCCCCGTGCCGGACGGTGATGACGAAGTCACGGCCGACCATCACCATGATCTCGCCGCTCTCGACGATCTCGTTGGCGGTCGTCACCGACTCGTGCTCGACGTACTTCACCGTCCGCAGTACCAGGAACGCGACGTCGTCGTAGCGCTCGAGCTTGGGCCGCTGATGGGCGTGCACGGTGTCCTCGACCATCAGCTCGTGCAGGCCGTAACACTGGGCGATCGCGCTCATCTGTTGGTCGTCGGGTGCGTGCAGACCGACCCACACGAATCCTTGACCGCGGGCCCGCACCTCCGCGATGGCCGAGGTGTGGGTGAATCTGCCGGGTAGTCGAGCGCCGTCGACGTAGACCGCGCAGTCGACGATCGCGCGGGCCGTGGGCACCGGAATTCGCGGTGTCGGCTCGGGACCGACCTTGGCCGATCGTCGATGCAGTGACGGCAGCGACGGGCGTGGTGGAAGGGACGGCATGGCGGGCAATCGTACGCCAGCAAAACGACGAGAGAGTGGGCCTGGAACACTGTGCAGGTGCTCATCGATCTCCACACCCACTCGACGGCGTCCGACGGCACCGACAGCCCCGCCGAGCTGGTCCGCGCCGCAGCAGAGGCGGGACTGTCGGTGGTGGCTCTGACGGACCACGACACCACGTCGGGGTGGGACGAAGCGGCCTCCGCGCTGCCGTCCGGTCTCACGCTCGTGCGCGGCATGGAACTCTCCTGCACAGGGCGAGGCGAGGACGGCGAACCGGTTCCCGTGCACCTGCTCGCGTATCTGTTCGACCCCGCGAACGAGGCGTTCGCGAACGAGCGCGCTCGGTTGCGCGGTGAGCGGGTCACTCGATTGCGTGCCATCGCCGAGAAGATGGCGGCGGACGGTCTGCCCATCGACCCCGACGCAGTGCTTGCCTCGGCCGGTGCCGCGGCCGGGCGACCCCATCTGGGTCGCGCACTGATCGACGCCGGGTACGTCTCGGACATGAACGCCGCGTTCGCCGGTCCGTTGGCGACGAGCGGCAAGTACTACGTAGAGAAGGTCGACACCCCTCTCGAGGCCGCGGTGCAGATGATCGCCGCAGCAGGCGGGGTGAGCGTGCTCGCGCATGCCCGCGCCCGTGCTCGCGGCCGAATACTCGACCTGGATCAGGTTCGAGAGCTGGTGCCGTTGGGGCTCGGTGGGGTGGAGGTTCATCACATGGATCATTCGCCGGAGGACACCGCGGTGATGGCCGATCTCGCCGCGGAACTGGACCTGATCGTCACGGGATCCTCGGATTACCACGGCACCAACAAGACGGTGAAGCTGGGCGAATACATTACTGCCCCAGAGCAATACGACCGTCTGGTTGCGGCGGCACGGCCATGACATTCGACGTGACGCTCTACCTGACGGTGTTGATCACCCTGTTCGTCATCATGGACCCGCCGGGCGCGATCCCGGTGTTCCTGTCGTTGGTGGGCCGCAAGAGCAAAGAAGCACGCAACAAGGCGGCGTGGCAGGCCCCCGCGGTCTCCCTGACCGTCATCTCGGTGTTCGCGATCGGCGGCCAGGCGATCCTGAGCTACCTGCACATCGGCATTCCGGCACTGCAGGGCGCAGGTGGGTTGCTGTTGCTGCTCATCGCACTGTCGCTGCTCACCGGAAAGGGGGCGGGCGGCGACACCGCCGCGGAGGACGTCAACGTGGCACTCGTGCCGCTCGGGACTCCGCTCATGGCCGGCCCCGGTGCCATCGCCGCGGTGATCGTCTACGTCAGCCAGGCCGACGGTGACGCCGGTTCCTTTCTTGCAATTGCGTTGGGCATCATCACTATTCACGTTCTGTTCTTCCTGGTGCTGCGATTCTCGACGGCGCTGATCCGGCTCCTCGGCGAGGGCGGTATCTCGCTGTTGGCACGTATCGCCGGTCTGTTGCTCGCCGCCATCGCGGTGCAGTTGATCGCGGATTCGGTTCGCGGATTCGTGGCCGGCGGATGACCGGGGCGTCGTTCGGACTCCGGTTGCTGCGCGGGCTCAGCGGCATCGTCACCGCGGGGCTGGTGGTGCTCGCCATCGGCGTCGCCGTCACGCAGTATCTGGGCCACTCCCGCGGCTTCCCCCGGTCCCGGCGGTCTCTCGGTCGCCGCGCACATCGTCGCGGCGGTCGTTGCCGTGATCGCTCAGCGCATCACCGATCACCGTCGCGGATTCTCGGCAGTTCTCGGGGCGATCGTTGTCTTCGTCGCCACCGGCCTCGTCCTGTGGACACAATGGTGGCAGTGAGAATCAGTGCCGGTGGTTCCTGACTCTGTGGTCAGGTGGGGCGGCGATATGGCACACTGGAGCACCGACAGGGCTACAGCCCATCGCTGATCGTGCAGGCGCACCCGCCTCACATGCGAGACACGCTCTCGGCAGTTTGCAGCCAGCACTGGCGCACTCCGACGGCCCTCATTTCCACCACTCACTTCGTTGACATTTCGTCGCCTTGCTGGTCGAGGTCGACAGTGCGAGGAGCTTTCACCGTGACGGCAGTCGAAGACACCGCAGCAACACACACCGCACCGGCAGGGCAGGCGGCGATCACCGACGAGGAGATCTTCGCCGGGCATCTCGGCGGCAAGCTGTCGGTCGAGTTGGCAGCGCCACTCGACACGCAGCGCGATCTCTCGATCGCCTACACCCCCGGAGTGGCGCAGGTCAGCCGCGCCATCGCCGCCGATGCCTCGCTGGCCAAGCGCTACACCTGGACCGATCGCCTCGTCGCCGTCATCTCCGACGGTTCAGCAGTGCTCGGCCTGGGCGACATCGGCCCGCGTGCCTCCCTGCCGGTGATGGAGGGCAAGGCGGCACTGTTCAAGAAGTTCGCCGGCCTCGACTCCATCCCGATCGTGCTCGACACCAACGACGTCGACGAGATCGTCGAGACGATCGTGCGGATGCGGCACAGCTTCGGTGCGGTCAATCTCGAGGACATCTCGGCGCCGCGCTGTTTCGAGATCGAACGCCGCGTCATCGAGGCGCTCGAATGCCCGGTCATGCACGACGACCAGCACGGCACCGCCATCGTCGTCCTCGCCGCGCTCAACGGGGCCGCGAAGGTTCAGGGCCGCACCACCTCCGAACTGAAGGTCGTCATCTCCGGAGCCGGGGCAGCTGGTGTGGCGTGCGCGAACATGCTTCTCCTTGCCGGCATCCGGGACGTGGTGGTGTTGGACTCGAAGGGGATCGTCTCTTCCGATCGCCTGGATCTGACCAGCGTCAAGACCGATCTCGCTGCGCGCACCAACCCCCGGGCACTCGCTGGTGGAGCGGCCGACGCTCTGGCCGGAGCCGATGTGTTCCTCGGTCTGTCCGCGGGCAAGGTCGACGAGAGCTACATCGCGTCGATGGCCCCGGACTCCATCGTGTTCGCGCTGTCCAATCCGGATCCGGAGATCCATCCGGAGGTGGCGAGGAAGTACGCCGCCATCGTCGCGACCGGACGCAGCGACTTCCCGAACCAGATCAACAATGTTCTCGCCTTCCCCGGTGTGTTCAAGGGCGCGCTCGACGCAGGTGCCCGCCGCATCACCGAAGGCATGAAGCTCGCCGCTGCCGAGGCAATCCTCTCGGTTCTCGGCGACGAGTTGGCTGCGGACAAGATCGTGCCCAGCCCACTCGATCCTCGTGTCGCCCCGGCCGTTGCGGACGCAGTTGCGGCAGCAGCGCGAGCCGAGGGCGTCGCGTAGGAAAACGGAAAGAAGACACCGGCGAACCCGGCCCCACCCGGGCCTGCGGTTCGCCGGTGTCTTTCGTCGTGGGACGAGTCAGACTTTCGCGAGTCCGGTCGGCATCCGCCGCAGACGACCGGTTCCCGGAACGGACGTCCACACCGCGAGGGCGAGAAGGCCGTCGACGATCAGGGTCAGCAGAGCCACCAGGATCGCGCCGACGAGAACGCGGCCGTAGTCGTAGAGCGCGAGCCCGTCGAAGATGTAGCGGCCGAGCCCACCGAGGTTGACGTAGGCCGCGATGGTCGCGGTGGCGATGATCTGCAGGGTGGTGTTGCGGAGTCCGCCGAGGATCAAAGGTAGCGCGTTGGGGATCTCGACCCGAAACAGCACTTGGGTTTCGGTCATCCCCATGGCGCGGGCGGCGTCGACGACGTTGGCGTCGACGTTGGCGATGCCGGAGTACGTGCCGGCCAACAGCGGAGGAATGCCCAGCAGCACCAGTGCGATGATCGGGGGGACGAGACCCAATCCGATCACCAGAACCAGGAACACGAGGATGCCGAGGGTCGGCAGCGACCGGAGCGCGTTGACGAGTCCGACGATGAAGGCCTCGCCGCGGCGCAGGTGACCGATGAGCAGACCGACGGGAACCGCGACTGCAGCCGAGAGCAGCACTGCCAGCAGGCTGTACCACATGTGTTCGATCAGTCGTGCGCCGATTCCCGTTGGCCCGGCCCAGTTTCCGCCGTCGAGAATGTACGAGAACGCCTCGGTGAAGAGATTCATGCGCGTGCCTTCTTCTTCGACGAGCCCGTGCTCAGCCGCGTCCACGGAGTGAGTCGACGGCCCAGCAGGAACAGGGCCGCGTCGAAGATCAACGCAAGGAACACGATCGAGATGATGCCCGCGAAGATCTGGTCGGGATAGTCACGCTGGTAGCCCTGGGTGAACAGCTGGCCGAGGCCGCCGATGCCGATCACCGATCCCACCGAGACCAGCGAGATGTTCGTGACTGCCACGACTCTGATGTTCGCGATCAGTACCGGAAGCGCCAGTGGCAGTTCGACGGTCAGCGCTCGCCGCTGCGACGAGTAGCCCATCGCCTCGGCGGAATCGACCACGGCGAACGGCACCGAGTCGAGAGCCTCGGGAACCGCGCGCACCAGCAGCGCGGTCGAGTACACCGACAGGGCGATCACCACGTTCAACGGATCGAGTACCGGTAGACCGACCACTGCGGGGATGGTGACGAACAGGGCGAGCGAGGGAAGCGTGAACGCAATACTGGCCACCGTCAACGTGATTCGACGAACCCAGCGAGTGTTGCGAATGACGGTGCCCAGCGGGATGGCGATGAGCAACCCGACGAACAGCGGGACGAGCGAGAGATACAGGTGCGTCTTGGTGTAGCCGAGAACCACATCGAAGTTGTCCAACAGCCAGGTCACTGGTCGGAGTCCCCGCTGGAGAGGAAGTGGTGCCGGTTGCGCTCGGAGTCCTCCGACTTACGTTGCGCAGCCAAGTGTTCGAGGATCTCCGCACCGTCGACGCTACCCACGGCCGCCCCGGACGCATCGACCGCGACACCGATTCCCGACGGCGAGGAGATCGCCGCGTCGAGTGCCTGACGCAGATCGCCGCCCTCGAGGAACAGCGAGCCACCCGCCGCCGTGCTCTCGTCGATGCTCCGGCCGTCGCGCACCTTCTCGACTCCGGTCGCGTCGATCCACCCGAGCGGACGGCGCTGCTCGTCGACGACGAGAACCCACTGCCCCTGGTCCAGTCGGAGGCCGTGGATCTCGTCCTGCGTCGCCGTGTGGATCGGGTGCATGGTTACCGCCTGCGCCGACCTGAACGACAGCCCGCGGTAGCCGCGATCGCGGCCGACGAACGACGCCACGAACGACGTTGCCGGTGCGGCGAGTACGGTCTCCGGCTTGTCGTACTGCTGCAGTCGGCCCTGTGGTCCGAAGACCGCGATGCGATCGCCGAGCCGGACGGCCTCGTCGATGTCGTGGGTGACGAAGACGATCGTCTTCTTCAGATCGGCCTGCAATCGCAGCATCTCGATCTGCAGTTCTTCACGAACCACCGGGTCCACCGCACTGAAGGGCTCGTCCATCAACAGGATCGGCGGGTCGGCGGCCAGCGCCCGGGCCACACCCACCCGCTGTTGCTGCCCGCCGGACAGTTGCGCCGGGTAGCGCGAGGCGAATGCCGGGTCCAGGCCGACGCGCTCGAGGACGTCGAGCGCAGCCTTGCGTGCAGCGCGACGCGATTCGCCGTTCAGTACCGGCACCGTGGCGACGTTGTCGACGACGGTGCGGTGCGGCAACAACCCGGCACTCTGAATGACGTAGCCGATACCGCGGCGCAGCTTCACCGCGTCGGTGTCCGCGATGTTGCGACCGTCGACCGTGATCACGCCCGAGGTGGGCGTGATCATGCGATTGATCATCCGCATCGACGTGGTCTTGCCGCAGCCGGACGGCCCCACGAACACGGTGAACGAGTGGGGCTCGATCACCAGGTCCAGAGAGTCGACCGCGGTGGTGTTGTCGGGGTACGTCTTGTTGACGTGCTCGAAGGTGATCATCAGCTGACCGGCTGATCCAGACCCTTGTCCGCTACCCAATCCGCTGCTGCTGCCGCGGGTTCGACCTTCTCGTCACCGGAGACTCGCGTGTTCAGCGCGATCAACTCTTCGGTGGTGATCTGTGCCGAGACGGCGTCGAGCACCTGAGTGAGCTTGTCGGACTGCTTGGACGTGCGCAGCACCGGAATGATGTTCTGGGCCGCAAAGTTGTTCTCCGGGTCCTCGAGGACGACGAGATCGTTCTGTGCGATCGAAGGTGCGGTGGTGAAGATGTCGGCCGCGACGACCTGCCCGGAGACGAGCGCCTCCACCGTGGCCGGGCCGCCGCCGTCGGAGATCGGGATGTAGTTGCCGGGCGAGATGTCCAGGCCGTACTTGTCTCGCAGACCGGGCAGACCGCCGACGCGCTCCTGGAACTCCGGCGTACCGGCGAACGTCACCTCGGAGGAGAACGGGGCGAGATCGCCGATGGTGGTGAGGTTGCGCTCGGTGGCGGTCTGGCGAGTGACGACGACGGCGTCCTTGTCCTCGCCCGGTGCCTGCGCTGTCACGGTGAGGTCGTCGCCCAGTGCGGCGGGCAACGCAGCCAGGACGTCCTCGGAGGACGTGGCGGTCGCGGATTCGTCCAAGTACTGCAGCAGGTTTCCGGTGTAGTCGGGGATCAGGTCGATCGACCCGTCTCGCACTGCGGGAATGTAGGCCTCGCGGCTGCCGATGTTGAGCTTGGTGCTCACCTCGAAACCGTTGGCGCGCAGGGCCTCGGCGTAGATGTTCGCCACGGTCTCGGACTCGGGGAAGTTGGCCGAGCCGATGATGATGGAGTTGGTGTCGCTGTTGCTCTCGCCGCCACCGCTGGACAGTGGGTCCGAATTTCCGCCGCAGGCGGTCAGAGCGGTGACCGAGAGAGCGAGTGCGGCAACGGCTGCCACTGCCCTCGGAGCGGAGAACGCGCGCGTGATTCGGGAGGTGGTCATGGTGTCCTTCCATCGGTTCGGGCACAGTCCTACCCATCTCCTTCTCGACCCCACTCGCGCTGCGGGGGCATCGAAGGAACCAGGACTCGGGCTGCTCGGATGGTAGTCGAATTCAGCGTGCCCATAAGGTTGGTTCGACTACCGTCTCGTTCGCACTAGTGCCCCGCGGCCGAGATCGGTAAACCATCCGGGCGGTGAACAGGAGAAAATGACAGTGCGATCGTCGGTTCTGGCAGCGGCCCTGGTGATGTCGATCGCCGGACTGGTCGGCGGATGCAGTGCGGGCACGTCGGCCGACCCGGCTGCCGCGCCCGTCGTCGTCGGAGCAGGCAGCTCGGATCTTTCGCGTCTGCTCGCGCAGATCTACGCCGGGGGACTGCGGTCGACGGGAGCGAACGTCTCGGTCGAGGAAGACATGGGCGATCGGGCCGACTACCTCGCGGCGCTGGACCGCGGGGAGGTGACGATGGTTCCCGACCTGACCGGAGAGCTGCTGCGCACCTTCGACACTCTGTCCGCGGCAACCGAGGCCGAGGACGTCTACACAGAACTGAACCGATCACTGCCGGCCGGTCTGTCGGTGGGGGATTACGCCACCGCCGAGGATCGACTTGCCATCGCGGAGGCGTCGGGCAGTGAATCGGGCGACGAGACGGTGACCGAGTTCCTGGGGCGTGAGGAAAGAACCGTGGGAATCGTGGACGGCCAGGTCGATCCGATGGACGTCCTTGTGGAAGGCACGAGGAGCTCCACGTTCACGGGGGCGTCCTTCACCGATGTCACCCCGTATGCCGATGCGCAGTCCGCCGTCGACGGCTTGAACGCCGGGGAGGTCGACGTACTGGCGATTCGCACCGCGTCGTTCGGCCCGTTGGCGAAGGATCTGACCACGCTGCCCGACGACGACCATGTGTATCCGGCGCAGAACGTGGTTCCGCTCTACGCCAACGGAGTGCTCGACGAGAGTGCTCTGAGGTCGTTCTCGGTGGTGGCGGGGGAGCTGACGACTGCGGACCTCGCCGACATGATCGGCGAGGTCCGCAACGGCGTTCCGTCAGGCGAGGTCGCCGGCCGCTGGCTCGGTGAGCGCAACCTGTGACGCTGTGCCCGTCTGCGTTGCCCTGACCTTGCGCCCCAGGTACGAGCCATGTGCTGGACGGCCTGAGCCGCCTCCCGCAGGATCGACGCCTGTAGATGGGCCACGTGCCAGAGCTTCTTGTATTCCACGTGTTCGAGCTCCACGCCGGACAGTCGCAGCTTGTCCGCGAACGCGGTGATCTGCGCGTACAACACCTCGTCGGTGCCGACGTGCATGACGACCGGGGGCAATCCGTCCAGGTTTCCCAACAGTGGAGCAAAGCCCTGGTCCAGTGGATCGCCCGCGCCAGATAGGCGTCGGCCGAGCTGTACGACCAGCCGGTGTTGACCACGAGATCGCGGTCCTTCGCGGCGTCGCGCGCTCCGGGATCGACCCACGGCGAGATCAGGCCGAGGGCGGCCGGGCTGGTGCCGTCGTCCACCAGACGCCGGGCGGTGGCAACCGTCAACCCTCCACCTGCGGAATCGCCTGCAATGGCGATGCGGTCCGCAGTGAATCCGTGCAGTCGGACCAGCTCGCGGAACGCCGCCACGGCGTCGTCCAGACCTGCCGGGTACGGATTCTCCGGGGCCAACCGGTAGTCGAGCACGTAGACGGCGCTGGCCGATTCCCGGGCCAGATGCGCGGCCAGTGACCGATGCGTGTTGATCGAACCGATCGTGTACGCGCCGCCGTGCAGGTACAGAATCGCGGTGTCACGTTCGGTCGCCCCGACGGTGATGCGCTCTGCTCGACGCCCGGCGAGCGTCAACTTCTGCGCGACGGTTCCGTGGGGGAGCGTCTGCAGCGGAGCCCCGGCTTCGAGGATCAGCCGCTGCGTGCGAAACGAGAAGCGCGAATTCAGCGCGACGCGATAGAACGGCTTCAACGCGGCCGCGACGATCGGCAGCGGAATGTAGAACGACTTCACCGACGGTCCCCTTCTACTTCTTCGTGCGTGGCATCGCCCGCTTGGACACCATGGCGACCAAGCCTGGTACCGCGAACCGGTGATGCGCTGCAGCAGATCGAGCGCGATGGCGTCGGACCCGATCAGTACCCGGCCCTTGCCCTTCTCGACGCCCTTGAGGATGGTCTTGGCCGCGTCGATCGGGGTGGTCTTGGCCAGCTTGGCGTCGAAGAATTTCGCAACGTCGGCCTGGTCGAAGTTCTCGGCGACGGTGGCGTTGCGGGCGATGGCGGTCTTGATGCCACCGGGGTGCACCACGGTCACCTTCACCGGTGCCTTCGAGATCAGCATCTCCATGCGCAGCGATTCGCTGAACCCTCGGACGGCGAACTTCGCGGCGTTGTACGCGGACTGCGACGGCATGGCCAGCAAGCCGAAGAGGCTGGAGATGTTGATGATGTGGCCGTCGCCGGAGGCCTGGATGTGCGGCAGAAATGCTTGGTGCCGTTGACGACTCCCCAGAAATCGACGTCGACGATGCGCTCGATGTCCTTGAACGATGACTTCTCGACGTCACCGTGGTACGCGATGCCTGCGTTGTTGTAGATCTGGTTGACCTTGCCGAAATGCGCGACGACGGCCTCGGCGTAGTCCAGCACGGTCTCGCGCTGGGAGACATCCAAGAAATCCGATTTGACCTCGGCACCCAGCGCCTCGACCCGTCGAACGGTCTCGTCGAGTCCGGCGGTGTCGACGTCGGACAGTGCCAACTTCGCTCCGCGTCCGGCCAGCTCGAGGGCCAACGCGCGGCCGATTCCCGAGCCCGCGCCGGTGACGACGGCCACCTTGCCTGTGAATGTGCTCATCGTGCGGACACCTTGTCTGTGTTGTTGCCGGCGGAGTTGTTCGCCGACGATCCGGAGGGCAGGTCTGCGGTAGCGACGCTACGGTACGCATCGAGATCGAAGTTCCTGGTGATTCTGCGGAACTCGAAGGTGAAGCCCGGCCACAGCGTCGTGTTGTTGCCGTGCTTGTCGAGGTACCAGCTGGCGCACCCGCCGTTCATCCAGACGCTCTTGGCGAGCTGGTCCTGCAGCGTCACGTTGTACTCGTCCTGGACGTCCTTGCGCACCTCGATGGTGCCGATGTCGTGCTTGTCGATGGTGTTCAACGCGTCGACCAGGTAGTTGATCTGCGACTCGATCATGAACACCATCGAGGTGTGGCCCAGGCCGGTGTTGGGGCCCACCAGGAAGAACATGTTGGGGAAGTTCGCGACCGCCGCACCCTTGTAACCCTGCTGTCCGCCGTCCTCGAAGGTTTCGGCCAGTGTGCGGCCGTCCTTGCCGGTGATGCCGTGGTACGCGGGGGAGTCGGTGACGTGGAAGCCGGTGGCGACGACGAGCGCATCGATCGGGCGTTCGGTGCCGTCCTTGGTGACGATGGAGCCCTCGCGGACCTCGGCGATGCCGTCGGTGACGAGGTCGACGTTGCTCTTGGCCAACGCCGGGTAGTACGCGTTCGAGATCAGCATGCGCTTGCAGCCGATGCGGAAGTTCGGGGTGACCTTGGCGCGCAGGGCCTTGTCCTTGATCTGGGTGCGCAGGTGGTTCTCCGACGCCCACTGCAGCGGCTTCATGAAGGCCGGAGCCTTGGCCAGTCCGACGACCTGGGTCTCGCGCATCGCATAGATGCCGCTACGTGAGAGGCGCTGGAATCCGGGAACGTGCTTGAAGGCGAAGCGCTCGAGCTTGGTGTACGGACGGTCGGCGCGGGGAAGGATCCACGGCGCGGTGCGCTGGTACACGTCCAGGTGTTCCACCTGGCCCGCGATGGCGGGCACGATTTGGATCGCCGACGCGCCGGTACCGATGACGGCGACGCGCTTGCCGGCGAGCGAGACGTCGTGATTCCACTGAGCCGAGTGGAAGACGTCGCCCTTGAAGTCGTGAATTCCCTTGATGTCGGGCAGGTTCGGCTCACACAGCGCGCCGACGGCCGAGACGACGATCTTGGCGGTGTAGTTGCCGGTGGTGGTCTCGACGTCCCAGCGGCTCGTCTCGGCGTTCCAGCGAGCCGAGGTCACATCCGTACCGAACACGTGCTTGTCCATGACGCCGTACTTACGCGCCACCCCGGCGATGTACTTCTGGATCTCGGGCTGCGTGGAGAACGAGCGCGTCCAGTCCGGGTTCAGCGCGAACGAGTAGGAGTACAGGTGCGACGGCACGTCGCAGGCGGCACCGGGGTAGGTGTTGTCGCGCCAGGTGCCGCCGACGTCGTGGCCGCGTTCGAGCACGACGAAGTCCTTCTTGCCTGCTTTCGTCAGCTTGATCGCGGCGCCGAGGCCGGCGAATCCGCTGCCGATGATCAGCGTATCGACGTGACGCGGCGTCGTTGCACGGTCCGAAGTATCTGTTACGGGAAGACTCATGTAGGGGAGCGTAGAAGCTTATTGAGTGTGAGTCAATAGTTATTGACTAACATTCAGTAGGGTGGTTGCATGGCGTTCGTGAACAGCCCCGCCGCATCGACCACGAAGAGGACCAGACTCAGTCCGCAGCAACGACGAGCGCAACTGATCGAGCTCGGCACCGAGATGCTCGCCGACCGCCCCCTCGAACAGATCTCCGTCGAGGACATCGCAGACCAAGCAGGTGTCTCCCGAGGCCTTCTGTTCCACTACTTCGCCTCCAAGCAGGAGTTTCACCTCGAAATCGTGCGTGAATCCTCGCGCGTCATGCTAGAACGCACCGCACCCGATCCTTCGCTGCCACCGTACGAGATTCTGCGCGATTCCATCGCGAACTACGTCGATTACGTCACCGACAAGCGGCAGATGTACGTCTCCCTCCTGCGCGGCACCCCCAGCGGCGACCCGCAGATGCGCGCGGTGTTCGAGGACACCCGTTCCGCCATGGCCGACCGAACGCTGGCGCAACTCGGGGGAATCGACATCGAGGTCACCCCCACCATCGTGTTGGCCGTCCGCGGCTGGATCGCATTCGTCGAGGAAACGACCATCAACTGGCTCACCGCGCCGGAGCTGGGCCGCGACGAACTGATCGACCTCAACGTCAACGCCCTCCCCGCTGTCGCCCTGGCGCCGGGAATGATCACCGCACTCCTGGGAACGAACCCCGATACCGACGCGGACGCCTGATCCCGCCCCCGTTGGGATCAATGTCCCTTTGTTGCACTCTGAATGACTGAATCTCACATTGATCCGAACCTGGCGGGGGCGGAACGGGTGAGCCCAGAAACGACAACAGCGGCCCATCCCCGAGGGAGTGGGCCGCTGTCGCTATCGAACTACTTGTCTAGCCTTCGCCGACTGCGTTGAAGGCCTCGTCGATGATTTCGAGCTGCTCGACGGCGTGCACCTTGCTCGATCCCGATGACGGGGCGGACATTGCGCGACGCGAGATGCGCTTGATGCCGACCAGCTTCTCGGGCATGAGCTCGGGCAGTGCGAGACCGAAGAACGGCCAGGCACCCTGGTTCGCAGGCTCTTCCTGAACCCAACGGAACTCGGTGGCGTTCGGGTAGCTCTCGAGGGCTTCCCTGATGCGACGGACCGGCACGGGGTAGAGCTGCTCGACGCGAACGATCGCGACGTCGTCGCGGTTGTCCTTCTGCTTGCGAGCGAGCAGTTCGTAGTAGAGCTTGCCGCTGACCATCAGCACGCGCTTGACCGCATTGCGGTCTCCGGTGCCGGTGTCATAGGTGGGCTCGTCGAACACCGAGTGGAACTTGCCGTCGGTGAAGTCCTCGATGTTGCTCACTGCTGCCTTGTTGCGCAGCATCGACTTCGGGGTGAAGACGATCAGCGGGCGACGGATACCGTCACGCGCGTGCCTGCGCAGCAGGTGGAAGTAGTTCGCGGGGGTCGAGGGGAGTGCGACGGTCATCGAGCCTTCGGCGCACAGCGTCAGGAAGCGTTCGATGCGTCCGGACGTGTGGTCGGGACCCTGGCCTTCGTGGCCGTGCGGCAGCAGCAGCACGACGTCGGAGAGCTGACCCCACTTGGCTTCACCGGACGAGATGAACTCGTCGATGATGGACTGTGCGCCGTTGACGAAGTCGCCGAACTGCGCTTCCCACATCACCAGTGCGTCCGGGTTGCCCACGGAGTAGCCGTACTCGAAGCCGACGGCTGCGAACTCGCTGAGCGCGGAGTCGTAGACCATGAACTTGCCGGGGTTGTCGCTGCCGATGTTCTGCAGCGGCGTGTACTCGGCACCGGTCTTGCGGTCGATGATCACCGAGTGACGCTGGGTGAACGTGCCGCGGCGGGTGTCCTGGCCGGAGAAGCGGATGTTGCGCCCCTCGTCGACCAATGATCCGAGCGCCAACAGCTCGCCGAATGCCCAGTCGACCTTGCCCTCGTGTGCCATCTCGCGACGCTTCTCGAGCACCGGCTTGACGCGCGGGTGCACGTTGAAGCCGTCGGGAACGTCGAGGTGCGCATCGCCGATACGGTGCAGCACGGCCTTGTCGACGGCCGTGGTGAGCTTGGCAGGCAACTGCTGGTCGAGTTCGACCGATTCGCTGGGCTCCGGGGTGTACTTCTCGAGTTCGCGTACCTCGTTGAAGACGCGTTCGAGCTGACCCTGGTAGTCGCGGAGCGCGTCCTCGGCTTCCTTGAGCGAGATGTCTCCACGGCCGATGAGCGATTCGGTGTAGCTCTTGCGGACGCTGCGCTTGGTGTCGATCACGTCGTACATCGCCGGCTGCGTCATCGAGGGGTCGTCGCCCTCGTTGTGGCCGCGACGGCGGTAGCAGATCATGTCGATGACGACGTCCTTGTGGAACTTCTGACGGAAGTCCACCGCCAGCTGAGCCACCCAGGCACACGCCTCGGGGTCGTCGCCGTTGACGTGGAAGATCGGTGCGGCAATCATCTTCGCCACATCGGTGCAGTACTCGGACGAACGCGAGAACTCCGGTGAGGTGGTGAAGCCGACCTGGTTGTTGACGACGATGTGCACGGTGCCGCCGGTGCGGTAGCCCCGCAGATCGGACAGGTTCAGCGTCTCGGCGACGACGCCCTGGCCTGCGAATGCCGCGTCTCCGTGCAGCATCAGCGGCAGAACGGAGTAACCGCCCTGGCCGGTGCCCTTGTCCAGCAGGTCCTGCTTGGCACGGACGAGGCCTTCGAGAACGGGGTCGACGGCTTCGAGGTGCGACGGGTTCGCGGTGAGCGAGACCTTGATGTCGTTCTCGCCGAACATCTGGATGTACGTGCCCTCGGCACCGAGGTGGTACTTCACGTCGCCGGAGCCGTGTGCGGCGGCCGGGTTCATGTTGCCCTCGAACTCGGTGAAGATCTTCGAGTACGGCTTGCCGACGATGTTGGCGAGCACGTTGAGCCGTCCACGGTGGGGCATGCCGATGACGACCTCGTCGAGGGCGTACTCGGCGCTCTGGTCGATGACCGAATCCATCATCGGGATGACCGACTCGGCACCTTCGAGCGAGAAGCGCTTCTGCCCGACGTACTTGGTCTGCAGGAACGTCTCGAACGCCTCGGCTGCGTTGAGCTTGCTGAGGATGTACTTCTGTTGCGCCACAGTCGGTTTGACGTGCTTGGCCTCGACGCGCTCCTGCAACCAGGTGACCTGCTCGGTCTCGAGGATGTGGGTGTACTCGACGCCCACGTGGCGGCAGTACGAGTCGCGCAGAACGCTGAGCACGTCCCGCAGCTTCATCTTGTCCTTGCCGTGGAATCCGCCGACCTTGAATTCGCGGTCGAGATCCCACAGCGTGAGGTCGTGGCTGATCACGTCGAGGTCCGGGTGCATCCGGAACTTGTCCTTGGTGAACTGCAACGGATCGGTGTCGGCCATCAGGTGACCGCGGTTGCGGTACGCCGCGATGAGCTCGAGCACGCGGGTGTTCTTGTCGACCGTGCCCTCGGGCAAATCCTTGCGCCAGCGAATGGGCTCGTAGGGGATCTTCAGCGAGTGGAACAGCTCGTCGTAGAACTCGTCGCTGATCAGCAGGTTGTGGATCGTCTTGAGGAAGTCGCCCGACTCCGCACCCTGAATGATGCGGTGGTCGTACGTCGAGGTCAGCGTCATGAGCTTGCCGACGCCGAACTCGGCGAGACGCTCGTCGCTGGCTCCCTGGAACTCCGCCGGGTATTCCATGGCACCTGCACCGATGATGGCTCCCTGGCCGTTCATCAGACGCGGCACCGAGTGCACGGTTCCGATTCCACCCGGGTTGGTCAGCGAGATGGTGACGCCCTGGAAGTCCTCACCGGTGAGCTTGCCGTCGCGAGCGCGACGCACGATGTCCTCGTACGCGTTGTAGAACTGCGTGAACGTGAAGTCCTGCGTGTTCTTGATGGCAGCAACGACGAGGGAACGGTTGCCGTCCTTGCCGGGCAGGTCGATCGCGAGACCGAGGTTGATCGCTGCCGGAGTGACGGCGTTCGGCTTGCCGTCGACCTCGGCGAAGTGGCGGTTCATGTTCGGGAACGCCTTGACGGCCTGCACGATGGCATAGCCGAGCAGGTGTGTGAACGAGATCTTGCCGCCGCGGGTGCGAGCGAGATGGTTGTTGATCACGAGGCGGTTGTCGACCATGAGCTTGGCCGGGATCGCACGCACACTGGTCGCGGTCGGAATCTGCAACGAGGCGGACATGTTCTTCGCCACCGCGGCAGCAGCGCCGCGCAGAATCTTGCTCGACTCTTCACCGAACTCGGCTGCGGCGGGCTTTGCGGGAGCGGACTTGGCCGGTGCTGCCTTCT
>NZ_BAOX01000057.1:0-22089 GCF_000813105.1 Rhodococcus sp. BS-15
CTGGCCGCCGTACTGGGCGATGCCATCCGAACCGACTCCCGAGGGTGGTCGGCGTCGCCCGCCGCGGACGCGACCGCGTGGTCCGACGCCGGCCGCGACACCGAACCGCTGTCGGTGCACATTCGCCACTCCGACGGAAGCGAGGAACGCATCCTCGCCCGCGCGGTCGTCGACGCAGCCGGCACCTGGGGATCACCGAATCCACTGGGCAGCGAGGGACTTCCGGCCATCGGCGAGAAGGCCGCCGGAGATCGGATCGACTACCGGGTGCCCGACTTGACCGACCCGACGACTCGATCCGTATTCGCAGGCAAGCACATCGTCATCGCCGGCAGCGGACACTCCGCGCTGACCGCGATCATCACCTTCGCCGAACTCGCCGCCGACGAGCCCGGTACCACGCTCACCTGGGCCGTGCGTCGAGGCGTCACCGCGGAGGTCTTCGGCGGAGGAGAAGCGGACGAACTCGCCGCTCGTGGCGCTCTCGGTCAGCGCGCCAAGAAGGCGGTCGACGACGGCTTCCTCACCGTCGTCTCGGGCTTCCGAACCGAAGCCGTTGCGGTGGAGAGGGATCGGCTCGCTCTGATCGGTGACACCGGATCGCGCATCGACAACGTCGACCGCGTCGTCGCGCTCACCGGGTTCCGCCCGGATCTGTCCTGGCTGTCCGAGGTTCGCCTCGACCTCGACCCCACCCTGCAGGCACCGAAATTCGTCGCAGAATTGGTGGACCCCAACATGCATTCATGCGGATCGGTGTCCCCGCACGGCGTCGAGGAACTCACCCAGCCCGAACCGGGCCTGTACCTGGTGGGCATGAAGAGCTACGGCCGTGCACCGACATTCCTGGCGATGACCGGATACGAGCAGGTTCGCAGCATCGCCGCCGAACTCGCAGGCGACCACGAAGGCGCACGCAAGGTGGAGCTGACGCTGCCCGACACCGGAGTCTGCGGTGGCGCAGGCCTGTTCGACGAGCCCGACGCCCCGTCGACCGGCGGTTGCTGCGGTGCCCCCGCGGCACCGGAGTTGATCACCCTCGGATCGCCGTCGGGACACTGACCGACCACTGACCTCCACGTCATCCGAAGGCCTGGTAGCCCAACCAACCGGCGAGACCGAGACCGAGAATCCCGACGCCGATGCGCAACACGATCGGCGAGATCACCTTGACCGTCGGTGGCCCGCAGGCACCGCCGACGAAACATCCGATCGCCAGCGCCAGCGCAGCCCACCAGTTCACATGGCCGGAGAACGAAAAGATGATCGCCGCAATCAGGTTCGCGATGCCGAGGAAGAAGCTCTTCAGAACGCTTGCGCGCCAGAACGTATCGGCCGTACAGATCAGTGCCAGCGCGAGGAAGATGACGCCGGCCCCGGCACCGAAGTAGCCGCCGTAGATCGCCACGGCGAACAGCCCCAGCGGATACAGCGTCGGAAACTGTTTGTCTCCGGACAGCTTTCGGATACTCGGCTGCAGTAATAGCGCGATGGCTGCCATCGCCACCAGGAACGGTACGACCACCTCGAACGAACCGTCCGGGGTATTGAGCAACAGAATCGCGCCGGTGGTACCACCCAGAGCAGAGTAGATCGCGTAGCGAACCAGCTGCTTGCCGTCCTTGGCGAGCTCGGCAGAGGAACTCGCCGTCGCGCCCACACCGGCGGCGACCAACGCGACCGTGTTCGTCACGTTCGCAGACACCGCAGGCAAACCCACCGCAAGCAGAGCAGGATAGGACACCAGCGACGCGAGCCCGGTGACGAACCCGATGAGCCCGGCGAAGAACCCGGCCACCACCAGAAGTCCGAAATCGAGCACAGTCACCGAATAAAACTACCGCGCCTGACTATCTGGCTCTCACTCCACCGGGTTCGCCATTTCCTGCAGCAACCGGCTCGTCATGCGTACTGCCTGATCTCCGCCGTCCGCGTCTTCGATGTACACCGCGAACGCGACGTCACCACTGGTCGCGAGCACGAAGCGATCGTCACCACTTTCCCCGGCGAATCCCTGCATACCGTCGAAGGTGTCGAGACCACTACTGCGCGACGAGTCGGCGAGTATGCCGCGCAACCGGTTTGCCGCATCCGACCCGATTGCCTCGGACTCACGATTCGCGACGGCGGTCTGACCCGCGACGATCGTCGGAATCGGAGCGCTGCCCCGAGAGATCGCGGCCGCCATCTGCGCGAGTCCGAACGGAGTCACCGTCGCCTCGTCCCCGGAGGCGGTGGACACGGTCCTGATGCCGTCGATCGCGCTGCGACTGTCGGCGGGAGTTCCTGTGTAGGCGTCGAGTCCGGGCATCGAGTAGTTGATACCCAGACCCAACTTCGCAGCTGCATCTTCGGCGCTGTCCTCACCGCGATCGGACTGCACTGCTCTCACCAACTCGGACGCGGTGCCTGCCGGGTAGGAGCCCCCGAACACCACGTCGCCCTGCTCGTTCGCGTAACTGTTCTGTGCCGCAGCGAGAATCGCGCCGGTCGAGGTGGACAGGGCGACGATCGACGCCGACGACCCCGCCATGACGACCGCGTTCTCGGCTGCGAGTTGAACGCGCGGATCGAGTGTCGCGTGCAGGTCCGGTCCGCCGGGTCCCTGGAAGCCGACGCGGCGTTCGCCGGTTCCATCGACGGTGTAGGTGTCGACGGCCCAACCTGCGGTGGCGTCGCGACCCTCCTGCCACGCACTTCGCAACGAGTCGAGCACGGGTGAGGTGATCCGACGGTCGTCGACGATGAGCTTGGGTTGCGGAGAGACAACCACTCCCGGCACGGCGCGCAGATCGTCTTCGAGGACGGCGAAATCGTCGTCGCGCAAGGTCACTGCGGTGATCGGTGCACCGCCGGCCGAATTCAGTTCGGCCAGCATCGATTCGGAGGTGATGAGCGGTGCGACGACGTCGATGACGTCCGCGAGTTGCGCGGTGGACGCCGCCGGATCACTCATCTGCGCCGGGTCGAGGGAGATGGCGTTGATGGTGCGCTCGCTCATCAACACGTTGTTCGCGGCGTCGAAGATCAGCGGCGGGGCGGCGTCGGTCCGGGTGTAGCGAACCATCCCTCCCGAGGTGAGGTCGGGGACGAGGGTGGCCGGATCCCACGCGATGCGCCAGCCGACGCTGAGCTTCTTGGTCGAGCCCTGAGCGCTGTACTTCCAGTCCTTGCCCTCACCGAAATTCCACGCCGACGCGAGCGTGAAGAAGCCGCTCTCGTCGGAGAGGTCCATGTACTGAGTCAAATCGAAGTCGCCGGTGGACGTGCCCTCGGCCGACAAGCCGTCGAACATCTGGTTCAGCGCGGCCGTCGCGGCGTTCGGGTAGGTCGTCATCGCGGCAGCGGCAGCGACATCTCGGTTGTCCAGGGCGTCGACGAACTTCGAGACCAGCACCTCGGCTTCGCTCGGCGGGCGATCGACCATCCAGAACACTGCCGAGACCGTCAACGTCGCCGATGCTGCAACGGCAACGAGGTAGCGACCGCGGACCTTGCGCGGGCCACGACGGGCACGACTCATAGAACTCATGAGTCACAATATTCACTGTAGTCACACGAGTAACAAGCACGGGATTCATACGAGCCGGTCACGATTGGGATACGCCCCGGTCGGTTTCGGCCTGGACTACCGCAGAAAACGACCAGCAGCCTCGACGGCCGGAGTCGAGCTACCCGCGTCGTTCACGAAGACCGCGAACGCAAGATCGCCGGAAATTCCGACGAACCAGCCGTGAGCTCCCTCGTTGTTGGCACCGAATTCGGCGGTGCCGGTCTTGCCGAGCAACCCGGGGATGTCATTGAGCGACGTCGCGGTGCCGCCGGTGATCGTCTCGCGCATCATGGTCTTGATCTGCTCGGTGACCTGCGGGTTCACTGCTGCCGGCCGCATATTTCCCACTCCGGGCTCACCGGGAACCACCGTCGGTGGGAGCAATCCGTTGTTCGCGATCGACGACGCGACCAGCGCCATACCGAAGGGCGACGCGGTCACCTGCCCCTGACCGATGGCGGATTCGACCCGCTGAGCCGGGGTGTCGGCCGACGGCACCGAACCGGTGACGGTCGTCAGACCGGGGGTGACGTAGTCGACGCCGAGGCCGTACTGCGCGGCCGCGTCGGTCAGTCCGTTCGGCGGGAGTGCTACGCCGAGGCGGCCCATCGTCGTGTTGCAGGACTTGGCGAAGGCGGTGTGCAGCGGCACGTCGCCGAGATCGAAGTTGTCGTCGTTCGGAATCTGCCTGCCCTCGATGTTCTCCGTCGACGGACACGGCAGCACGGTATCGGGGGTGACGGCACCGGACTGCAGTGCAGCCGAGGTGGTCACCGTCTTGAACGTCGACCCCGGTGGGTACAGACCGGTGAGGGCGATCGGGCCCTCGGCATCCGCGGCGGCATTCTGTGCCACGGCGAGTACCGCCCCGGTCGACGGCCGAAGCGCAACGATGGCCGCCTGCTGCGGCAGCGACGCGAGGGCATTCTCGCTTTGAGCTGCAGCGCCGAATCCAGGGTGGTCGCAATGTCGTCGCCGGTTCCGGCATCGCGGCCGGCGAGCGGGGTGACGGTGCCATCGGCTGCAACAGCCTGCACAGCCCATCCACGATTGGCCGCCTGCTCCTGCTCCCACAGCGTCGTGAGGTCGTTGAGAACCGGCGACACGAGGTTCCGGTCGGTGGCGAGCAACCGCGTCTGCGGAGCCAGGGTGACTCCGGGGACGGTCGCGAGCTGAGCACCGATGGGGTCGATGTCCGCCTGACGAAGCAACACGACGGTTGCCGGATTACCCTGCGCTGCAGCGACAGCCGATGTGACGTACTCGGCGGTGACACCAGGGACGACGGATCCGACGAGGTTCGCCACAGCCACAGGATCGGCCGTCGCATCGACGTTGACGAGGGTGACCACCTGCTGCGACATCAGCTCGACGCCGTTGCCGTCGAAGATGCGCGGCGCGACGAGCGCGTCGGTCGGTGTGAAGCGCACCGACGAGTCGGCGGTCAGGCCCGGCACCAACATCGCGGGATCCCAGGTGATCTTCCAGCCCTGCTCGGTTTCCGCCGCTGTCGCAGTGGTCGTGTAGTTCCATTCCTTCGGCTCGCCGTCGGGTTCGGCGGTGCCGTCGGTGGTCGTCGAGAAGCGCCAACCGGCGTTCAACGTGAACGTGCCTGCATCCTCATTGGCGTCGGCGGCCTCGAAATCGGGAGTGGCCGTCACCGTTCCGCCTGCCGAAAGCCCGTCGTACAGCTCGGTGAGCGCCTCCGTCGCGCCGGCCGGATCGGTCGTCAACGCAGCTGCCTGATCGACATTTGCGCTGTTGATCGCGTCCGCGAACTGCTCGGCGACGGTTTGCGGCTGATCGGGACCACTCTGACCGCAGGCGGCGAGCACCAATGCCAGTACGGACACGATCGCGGCCAGAGTCGTCGGTCTTCTCGAAGTGCGCACGGGGTCGATCATGCCGCAGTGCTTGCCCGAAGCAATGGTGGTGCCAATTCCGATTCGGGTGTAATCATGTAATCAGACTTACAACTCTGGATAGGAGCCCCCATGAAACCCAACGGACGCTCGTTCGGTCGCCCCGGCGGCTGGCAGCACGCAGACGTTCCCGACGCCACCGACGCAGCCGATTGGTTCGGTGGCCGACTCCCGGACACCTGGTTCGACGGTGCCGCCTCGGTCGAGGTCGACCGAGAGGAGATCGTCGTCGTCGGGACATTGCCTGCAGAGCAGGACAGTTCACCCGCAGCCAACGAGGGCCGCATCGCGCGATTCCGAGAAACGACCCGCGGCGACCGCATGCAGATCGCCGCCGAGGCCGAGAAACGATACGGACGCAAGGTCGCCTGGGGCGTGCGAACCGGATCCGAGGTGGTCCTGTTCACCCACCTCGCGGTACCGGTCATGACCCGCCTGCGTCAGCCCGAGCGTCGTGTCCTGGACACCCTCGTCGACGCCGGCGTCGCTCGATCCAGGGCCGACGCTCTGGCCTGGGCCGTGAAGCTGGTCGGCGAACACACGCAGGAGTGGCTGGACGAACTGCGCGGCGCGATGGAGACGGTCGACGAGCTCCGCAAGAAGGGCCCGTCGGTGTAATTCGCTTGCGTGCTCGTCGGGTTCGGGGCTAGCGTGGCCCTCGCCTTGTTGCCCACAGATTCGGAGAGGCCATTGCTCTTCCAAAGGTTCTAGACGCCTGCAGATCCATCGCACGCACACCTTGGGAGCAACCATGCCTCATTCGTCATCACTGTCCGTCTCGGACCTGACCTTCGCCTGGCCCGACGGGGACCCGGTGTTCGACGCCCTGTCGGCTATATTTCCCAGCGGCACAACAGGTCTCATCGGTTCCAACGGTGCGGGGAAGTCGACCCTGCTGAGATTGCTCGCCGGAGAAGTGACACCGCAACGGGGTTCCATTTCGATGCCGGGTGTCTTGGGGTACCTGCGCCAGGACGTCACACTGGACCCCGCTCTCCGCGTGGATCGGGTGCTTGCCATCGATGCGGTGCGAAAAGCGCTGCACCGCATCGAATCCGGTTCCGTCACCGAGGACGACTTCGTAATCGTCGGGTCGGCGTGGGACGTCGAGGAGCGTGCTCTGGCATTGCTGGACAAGCTCGGTCTCGGCAGCATCGTCGGCTCCCTCGACGACCTCGATCGCCGAGTCGGCACCCTGTCGGGCGGCGAGGCCATGCTGCTCGCGCTCACTGCGGAGTTATTGGCCGAGCCTGACGTACTGCTGCTGGACGAACCGACCAACAACCTCGATCAGGTTGCGCGCCAACGCCTGTACACGGCGGTCGACGGCTATTCAGGCGTGCTGATCGTGTGTACTCACGATCTCGAACTACTCGAACGCGTCGACTCCATCGCCGAGGTGCGGGCAGAGCGCAGCGGAGTTTCGCGGCTCCGTATGTTCGGCGGCAACTATCGACACTATCGCTCGGTCGTCGACGCCGAACAGGAGGCGGCACGGGCCACGGTCCGCGATGCCAAGAACGACGTCCGCAAGCAGGAACGCGAATTGATCGACACCCGAATCAAACTCGATCGGCGTCAGCGCTTCGGCAAGAAGATGGAAGAGCAGAAGCGCGTGCCTCCGATCCTCGCGGGCCGTCGCAAGCGGGCGGCCCAGGAATCGGCCGGCAAGCTCCGCGGTACCCACAGCGATCGCGTCGACGACGCCCGATCGTCGCTGTCGGCCGCCGAGGATCTCCTGCGCGACGACCGCGAGATACGCGTCGACCTCCCGGCAACCGAAGTGCATGCGGGACAGGTGGCCCTGACCCATGACGATATCCACATCGTGGGTCCGGAGCGCATCGCCCTGATCGGCCCGAACGGCAGCGGCAAGACCACCCTGTTGCGGGCTCTGGACGCCACAGGGGCAGAGGTGCCGTGGAAGTATCTACCGCAGCGACTCGACGTCTTCGATGAATCCCGCACCGTCGCCCAGAACGTATCCGACGTCGCTCCGCACGCCACCGCCGAACAGATCCGAGGCCAACTCGCCCGCTTCCTGTTCCGTGGATCCGACGCCGACGCCGTCGTCTCCACCCTCTCCGGAGGAGAGCGACTCCGGGCCGCACTGGCGCGAATTCTGCTGGCAGAACCTGCCCCGAAACTACTGATGCTCGACGAGCCGACGAACAACCTCGACATCACCAGCCGCCAGCACCTGATCGATGCGCTCGAGAAATTCGAGGGTGCGCTGATCATCGCCAGCCACGACCGACCGTTCCTCGACGCCATCGCCCCCACCCGCACCATCGACCTCACCCCGACCGCCGAGTCCGACCGCGAAGCGCCCGCCCGTGGGGAGTCAATGTGACGTTCAGTGACCTTTTGGGGGGTCAATGTCACGTTGAGTGGACTCGAGAGGCAAGAATCGCGGGGTGGAGTACGCCTCGAATGCAGACGATGGGACACGGATCGCGTACACGGTGGTGGGGTCCGGGCCGCCGTTGTTGATGGTGCACGGCAGTTTTCTGACGCACACGATCTGGCGGACGTTCGGCTATGTGAAGGCCCTGCGTGGCAGTCGGCAGTTGATTTTGATCGACAGTCGCGGGCACGGCCGCAGCGAGAAGCCCCATACTCCCGACGCGTATGCGATGAGCAGTATCGTCGGCGATCTGACGGCGGTGCTCGACGCAGTGGGTGTCGACACCGTCGACTATCTGGGGTATTCGTTCGGGGCCCGGGCGGGCTTGGCGTTGACAGCGGCGAGGCCCGAGCGAGTGCGATCACTGGCTGTCGGCGGCGGTAGTCACGGCGCTCAGGCCGGCGCGTTCGATCGCCTGTTCTTTCCCGGGTGCTCGGATGTGTTGGAGCAGCGCGGCATGGACGGCTTTCTCGAGGCGTGGAGCAGCCACCGCATGTTCCCTATCGACGCCGGAACCCGAGCGGTGTTCTCCGCCAACGACGCCCAGGCCATGGCTGCGTACATCCGAGCGTCCGACGCCGATCCCGGCCTACCCGACGAGGCGTTGCAGCACGTCACCCAGCCGTCATTGTTCTACGTCGGCAATCAGGACGGCACCAGGCTCGACGACACCCGAGCTGCCGCAGCGTTGGTGCCGAACTCCGAGTTGCATGTCATCCGCGGATTCGACCACGCGACGACGATGGCGGCGTCCGATGAGGTCCTCGGGGCTCTCGAACGGTTCTGGGACAACTGAGCTCAGTGTCTCTTCAGTGCAGGAAACTGGTCGTCACGCCACTCGTTGTCCAGCGGACCCACGGCCGCATCCTCGCGGGCTCGCAACTCCACTCGACGGATCTTGCCGGAGATCGTTTTCGGTAGCTCGAAGAACTCGATACGGCGTACACGCAGGAACGGTGCCAGGTGCTCTCGGGCGTACTTGAGAATCTCGAATGCAGTGTCCTCGTTGGGTTCCCAGCCCGACGCCAATGCCACATATGCCTTGGGAACGGCCAGTCGCGTCTCGTCGGGGGCGGGCACCACCGCGGCTTCGGCGACGGCGGGGTGTTCGATGAGTACGCTTTCGAGCTCGAACGGGGAGATCTTGTAATCCGAGGCCTTGAACACGTCGTCGGTGCGGCCGACGTAGGTGATGTAGCCCTCGGAGTCCCGTGCTGCGACGTCGCCGGTGTGGTAGTAGCCGTCGGCCATGACAGCGGCATTGCGTTCGGGGTCGCCGAGGTAGCCGGTCATCAGGTTGAACGGGTTCTGGGCCAGGTCGAGGCAGATTTCGCCCTCGTCGGCGAGTTCGCCGGTGGTGGGGTCGACGATCACCACCGGAACGCCCGGCAGCGGTCTCCCCATCGACCCGGACTTCAGTACCGCGCCGGGGGTATTTGCCACCAGTGCAGTGGTTTCGGTCTGGCCGAACCCGTCGCGGATGCTCAGGCCCCACTCCTGCTGCACCCGCGAGATCACCTCGGGGTTGAGCGGTTCCCCTGCTCCGATGGCCTCGCGCAGCGAACCACCGCCGCCGGCGAGATCGGCTTGAATCAGCATGCGCCACACCGTCGGTGGTGCACAGAACGTCGTCACCTCGGCCCTTCGGATCTGCTCGAGCAGTGCTTTCGCGTCGAATTTTCCGTAGTTGTAGATGAAGATCGTCGCCTCGGCGATCCACGGCGCGAAGAAGCAACTCCACGCATGCTTGGCCCACCCCGGGGAGCTGATGTTCAGGTGCACGTCGCCCGGACGCAGCCCGAGGAAGTACATGGTGCTCAGATGCCTACGGGGTAGGAGATCTGCGTGTGCTCGACGAGCTTGGGCTTGCTGGTGGTGCCGGAGGTGAAGTACATCAGCAGACGGTCGGCGGGAGCGGTCACCGACTCGAACGGTACGGCCTCGACGCCACGTGCCTCGGCATAGTCGACCCAACCATCACACGCGGAGGTGGCGATGCGCAGGTAGTCACCGGGGACCTCGTCGAATTTGCCGGTGTCCGAGGGGTTCACGATCACGGCGCGCGCATTGCCGCGTACCACGCGATCGGTGAGGTCGGCGGATCCGATGGCCGTGGTGGTCGGCATCAACACCGCGCCCAGCTTCATCACCGCGAGCATCGCTTCCCACAGCTCCACCTGGTTGCCGAGCATCAGGATCACCGAGTCGCCGCGGCCGATTCCCTGCTGCTCGAGCCACCTGGCGACCTGGTCGGAGCGACGAGCGATGTCGTCGAAGCTGTACTTGGCCTCGCTGCCGTTCTCCTCGACTATCCACAGCGCGGTGCCGTCGTTGCCTCGCGCGATCGCATCGAACCAATCGATCGCCCAGTTGAACGTCTCACCGAACGACGGCCATTCGAAAGTTGCTACTGCGCGGTCGTACTCGCCGTAGGCGTCGAGTAGAAGATCGCGTGCGTTCCTGAATGCCGTGTATGCCGATTCGACCATGTTTCCTCCTGCGCGTGTGATGCCCATCACCACCACGCTAGGGGAGATGAACAAACCCTCGCTACCCCTGAACGGGGGTAAAGACTGGGCTACCCTCGGTCACCGTGGCCATCAGATACTTCGCGATCGCATGTGCACTGGGGATAGTCCACGCAGCATTTTCCGGCTATTGGGCCTCCGGTGGACGGTGGATGCTCGATACCGTCGGTTCCTTCGCCACGGAGTGGGTCGACAGCGAACCGGAGACAGCGCGAACTGCACTGCTGGTGCTCGCGCTGGTCAAGCTCGGCGCGGCAATTCTTCCTGGCCTCGCGTACATGAACCGGCCGCGCCTGGCAGCACGGAACCGGACCAGGCTGCCGTCGTTGGTTCTCGGCATATCCTGGCCCGGCTCGGTGCTGCTGATCCTCTGGGGCGGAGCGTCGTTCGTCGGTGCGGTGATCGGCTTGATCGCCTCGGACGAGAATCGAAGTGTCAAGTACGGACACCTGTTCTTCGACGGCATCTTCCTGCTGTGGGGTGCCGCACTTCTGACGGCACTGATCCTCGCTCGAAAGACCCCGTACCAGCCGCGTTAGATGCGCTCCCCGGTTTCCGGTGGAAGAGTGGATCGCACCGTCGAGACGTGTCAGGCCGATGCTCTCGCCGATCTTCGCCGGGGCACGCACTGCCGAACGCGCAACCAACGACACAGGTCCCCCGTCGAGTCCCTTGACCTTGGGGTCGTCGAGGTGTGCGTAGACGTAGGACTCGCTGCCCAGCTCCTCGATGAGATCGACCTTGCCCTCGAAGCCCTCGCCGCCGCCGTGGACGATGCCGAGGTTCTCGGGCCGCATTCCGATGGTGACCTCGTCGATACCCAGGCTCGCGAGCTTGGTCAGCTCGTCGCGCTCGAGCGGGAGCAGGAACTTACCGATCTGCACGCCGCCCGAGCCGATGGGTACCGTCATCAGGTTCATTGCCGGGGAGCCGATGAATCCTGCGACGAACGCGTTGACGGGGTTGTCGTAAAGATCTGTGGGAGAGGCGAACTGTTGCAGTTTTCCGCCGCGCAGGACGGCGACGCGATCGCCCATCGTCATGGCCTCGACCTGATCGTGGGTGACGTACACCGTCGTGGTGCCGAGCCTGCGCTGCAACGCCGCGATCTGCGTACGTGTCTGCACCCGTAGCTTGGCATCGAGGTTGGACAGTGGCTCGTCCATGCAGAACACCTGCGGCTCACGAACGATGGCGCGGCCCATGGCAACTCGCTGACGCTGGCCGCCGGAGAGCTTGCCGGGCTTGCGATCGAGGTACTCGGTGAGATCGAGCAGACGGGCCGCTTCCGCGACGCGTGCCTGACGCTTCTCGAGGCTCACTCCGCGCATCTTGAGCGCGAAGCCCATGTTCTCCCCGACGGTCTTGTTGGGGTAGAGCGCGTAGTTCTGGAAGACCATCGCGATGTCGCGGTCCTTGGACGGAACGCCCACCATGTTCTTGCCGCCGATTTCGATTGCGCCACCGTCGATCTCCTCGAGACCGGCGAGCATACGAAGTGCGGTGGACTTGCCGGAGCCGGACGGTCCGACCAGGACGACGAACTCGCCGTCCTTGATGTCGAGGTCGAGGGAATCGACGGCGAGCGAATCGGCACCTTCGTAGACGCAGGATGCCTTCTTGTACGTGATTGCAGCCATGAGACTTTCTCCTATTTGATGGCGCCGAAGGACAGGCCGCGCACGAGCTTGTTCTGCGCGAACCATCCGGCAAGGACGACGGGGAGTGCTGCGAACGTCGCAGCGGCGGACAGCTGGGCCCAGTACAGGCCCTGGCCGGTGATGAATCCGACGAGGTACACCGGAATCGTCTGGGCCTGAACGGCAGTGAGATTGACGGCGAAGAAGAACTCGTTCCACGAGAAGATCACGCAGATCAACGACGTCGCAGCGATGCCGGGCGAGACGAGCGGCAGGATCACCTCGCGTACCGAGGTCCACAGCGATGCACCGTCCATGCTGGCGGCTTCGAGCAGTTCCGCCGGCACCTCCATGAAGAACGAGCGCATCATCCATACGGCGATAGGCAGATTCATCGCGGTGTAGAGGACCACCAGGGCCCAGATGTTGTCGAGCATGCCGATGTCACCGACGATGACGTACAGCGGAACGATGACGGCCACGACGGGCAGCATCTTGGTGGAGATGAAGAAGAACAGCACGTCCTGGGTCTTCTTGACCGGCCGTAGTGACAGCGCGAAGGCCGCCGGAACACCGAGCAGCAGAACGAGAATGGTCGAGACGATCGTCGCGAACGCCGAGTTCAGCAGGGTGGTGCCGATGCCGCTCTCGAGTACACCTCGATACTGATCGAGGGTGGGGGTGAAGATCAGCTTCGGCGGGTTGGAGTAGGCGTCGGCCTCCTGCTTGAATCCGGTGATCACCATCCAGAGCACCGGGAAGAAGAAGGCGATGCCGGCCACCCAGGCGACGAACGACCAGACCGTCCCCGGGCCCCACTTGCTCTTCTTGCGAATCTCCTGGCCGTCGGAGGTGTGCGGGACGGCCTTCTTCTTGCTCGTTGTTGCCGTGCTCATCACGCCGCCTCCTCGTTTGCGCTGAAGCTCTTGAAGATCAATCTCAGCGCCAGGGTGCTGAGGACGATGGTTGCCACCACGGTGACGACGCCCATGGCCGCGGCCTGACCGATGTCGAAGCCGAGGAAGGCACGTTGGTAGATGTAGAACGGCAGGTTCGCCGACGCGACTCCCGGTCCACCGGAGGTCATCATGTAGACGGCGTCGAAGGTGTTGACGAGGTAGATCGCGCCGAGGACGGTGCCCAGTTCGATGAACCGGCGCAGGTGCGGCAACGTCAACTCGCGGAAGAGTTTGAACGGGCCTGCCCCGTCGACACGTGCGGCCTCGGCGATGTCCTTGGGCATGGACTGCAGTCCGGCGAGGATCAGCAGCATCATGAACGGCGTCCACTGCCAGACGAGGTTCGTCATGACCGCGGCCAGTGGGAACCGCGACACCCAGTCGATCTCGCCGACTCCGAACGGACTCAGCGCGAAGTTGATCAGACCGAAGACGGGATCGAACATCGTCGTCTTCCAGATCAGCGCACCGGCCACCGGGGTGACGAGGAACGGGGTGATCAGCAGCGTACGAATGAGGCTGCGCCCGATGAACTTTCGATCGAGCAGCAACGCGAGGGCCAGGCCCAGGACCACCGAGATGATCACCGTTCCGACGATCATGATCACGGTGTTCATCGCGACCTCACGGAACTGACTGTCGCGGAACACATCCACGTAGTTGTTCAGACCGTTGAACTCACGCGAACCCGGACGAACGAGGTTCCAGGACTGCGTCGAGTAGTACAGCGTGAACAGGAACGGGATCTGGGTGACGATGATGGCGAACACCAACGCCGGCAACAGTGGTCCGCGTCGACGCCAGCCCTCGGCCTTGGAGATCGTTCTCGGTCTCGGTACGAACTTCTCCGGTTCGGCCGGAGCCGTCCGCTCTTCGGTGGTGGTCATCCCTGGTCCTCCTGATACGTCTTGCCGACCACTTCGGCGTATTGCTGCGCTTGGTCGAGCGCGTCGTCGACGCTGATCTGTCCGGCGATCGCGGCACTGATCTGTTGGCTGACCCGGGTACCGAGGTCCTGGAACTCCGGAATGGTCAGGAACTGGACTCCGGTGTACGGAACCGGATCCACGGTGGGATCGTTGGGATCCGCACTGTCGATGGAGTCGAGGGTCAGCTGACCGTAGGCGGCCGACGCCTCCGCGTACTCGGGAATCTCGTAGGTCGAGAGCCGACTTCCGGGAGGCACACGCTCCCAACCGAGTTCGTTACCGACCTTGTTCAGGTACTCCTTGCTCGTCATCCATGAGACGAACTTCCACGCCTCGTCGGGAGCCTCGCTGGTCTGGGGAATGCCCAGGGCCCAGGAGTACAGCCAGCCGTTGTCGCCCTTGGCCGCCGACGGGGCCTTGGCGTAACCGATCTGTCCGACGACGTTGCTCGACGACGGGTCTTCGAGAACCGAGACGGCCGAGGTGGCGTCGTACCACATTGCGGTGTTGCCCTGCGAGAGTTGCGTTCCGCACTCGCTGAAGCCACTGGTGGCCGCGCCGGCCTGACCGTGCTCGCGCACGGTGTCGACGTAGAACTGCACGGCTTCACGTACCTCGGGACTGTTCAACTGAGCGTTCCAGTTCTCGTCGTACCAGCGGCCGCCGAATGCGTTGATGACGGTGTTCAGCGGCGCGAGCACCTCACCCCAACCGGGCTTGCCGCGCAGGCAGATTCCGGAGAGGCCGGGGCTGTCGAGTGCAGCCGCAGCATCGGCCACCTGCTGCCAGGTGGGCTCGGCCGGCATGTCGATACCAGCCTGCTCCATCAGATCCTTGCGGTACATCAGGAACGAGGACTCACCGTAGAACGGCACCGAGTACATGCTGCCCTCGTACGACAGCGACTCCTTCAACGTCGGGATGAAGTCGTCCTCGTCGTACCCGGGTGTGGCGTCCGCGTACTCGGAAAGGTTGGTCAGCCAACCGTTCTCGGCCCACTGCGGGGTCTCGAAGTTGCTGATCATCACCACATCGAACTCGCCGCCGCCGGTCGCGACAGAGGCCGTGATCTTGGCGCGGGCCTCGTTCTCCGACAGCGACACGAACTTCAGGTTGATGCCCGGGTTCTCCGCCTCGAACTCCGGAGCAAGCGAGATGGCATCGGACATCTGCGAATTCGAGACGATCGCGACGGTGATCGTCGTCCCGTCACCGTCACCACCGAACGAGCCGGCACCGGCACATCCGGACACCACCAAGGTCGTCGCGAGCGAGGTCGCGACAACCACTTTCGGTAGAACTTTCACTGGGATACCTTTCCATTCGACGCTGATATGGATCGATCGACGAGCCAACGCGCACTTTCGATGTCGGTGACCAAGATCGACGCCAGACCACCGCGCAGTGCACCGAGCAGCGCTTCGTGTTTTCGTTTTCCGCCGGTGACGAGCACGGCCCGATCGCAGGCCCTGATGGCGTCGAGTCCCACCGACACGGTTCGGCCGGGGAGCGATCCACCGGTGTCCTTGCCGTCGGCGTCGTAGAACCGGCCGCCGATCTCACCGACCGCTCCGACCCGGCGGAGTTCGTCGAGCACCTCGAGGTCGATGAAACTGCCCTCGAACAACGTGGTGGACGTGGAAACGGGACCGATGCCGTACATCATCACATCGGCATCGGTCCCGGCCTTGAGGGCGCGCGAGATCACGGAATCCTGCTCCAACGCAACGACGGTCGCCTGATCGGCATACAGCGGTGCGTTGAGCCTGATGGGTGTCGCCTGCAGGTATTCAGCGCACCGTCCGAGCGTGTACTCGACGCCGGTCTGGTAGTCGGCCGAGGTGATGGAACCGTCGAGTTGCACCACCGCAGCACATTTGGTGGATCGAGTCTTCAGCGAACTCGCTACCGCGACCGTCTCGGGTCCCCAGGTGAAGCCCAGAACATCCTGATCCTTCAGCCGACGAGAGAGCAGCGTTGCCGCCGCGCGCCCCAGGGATCCGTAGCCGGCATCCGTGCCGTCGATGACGTCCGAGACGACGAGCACCTCGGTCAACCCGTACTGCGACTCGAGTTCGCGCTCGAGGTCGGCGTGCACGGTGCCCTGCAGATCGTCGGGGACATTGATCTCGATCGTCACCAGCCCCTGCGTGCGGGCCCGTGCGACGAGCCGTCCTGCGGTCGGGCGCGAGACGCCGAGCTTCACGGCGATCTCGGCCTGAGTCGCGCCTTCGAGGTGGTACATGGTTGCGGCGCGCAGAGCCAGGCGCAGGTCCTCGCCGGACCGCGCAGACTTCGCCCCGCCGGGCTCCGTTCCGTCCATCACGCCTCCCTGACCAGTGAGCAAATGCTCAGCTCGTGTTCATCTGCTCACTAAGCTAACATTAAGGTGTGATCTACACAACACCCCCTCGCCACCAGCCACCAGTGCCACAGTCCATGCAGGCCAGCGTCCTGACCGGAGTGCAGGCGATACGACTCGAAGAACGACCCGTCCCCACGCCCGCGCACGACGAGGTCCTCGTGCAGGTCACGGCAGTCGGGGTCTGTGGTTCCGACGCGCATTACTACCGCGAGGGACACATCGGCGACTACGTAGTCGACGGCCCCCTAGTACTCGGCCACGAAGCGGCGGGCGTCATCGTGTCCGTGGGCTCCGAGGTCTCCGACACCCGCGTCGGACAGCGCGTGTCCATCGAACCGCAGCGCCCCGATCCCACCAGCGCGCCGTCCCGCGCAGGCCGCTACAACCTGTGCCCCGCCATGGAGTTCTTCGCGACGCCGCCCATCGACGGTGCGCTCGCGGAGTACGTGCTGATTCAATCGACCTTCGCCCACGACGTCCCCGACGACATCTCCGACGAGGCCGCAGCTCTCTTCGAGCCACTGTCGGTCGGCATCGCGTCGGCCCAGAAGGCACGCATCTCCGCGGGCTCGAGCGTGCTCATCGCGGGAGCGGGTCCCGTCGGGCTCGTCACCGCACAGGTCGCGCGCGCATTCGGAGCCACCGAGGTGATCGTCACCGACATCGACGCTTCCCGCCGCGCCAACGCAGAGAAGTTCGGCGCGACGCGCGTACTCGACCCCGCCGCCGAAGACGTGCGCGCACTGACTGTCGACGCTTTCATCGACGCATCCGGTGCGGCCCGAGCCGTGGTCGACGGCATCCACGCGGTCCGCCCCGCAGGCATGGTCGTCCTCGTCGGCATGGGCGGATCGGACTACCCACTGCCGATCTCGCGGATCCAGAACCGAGAATTGCTGCTCACGGGCGTCTTTCGCTACGCCAACACATGGCCGATCGCACGCGCGCTGGTGGCGTCGGGCATGGTGGATCTCGACGCGATGGTGACGGCGCGTTTCGGACTCGATGGCGTCGAGGATGCATTGAACGCCGACAGGCAACCCGGAAGCATCAAAGCCGTAGTCATTCCAGGACTTTCGAAGGAGAACAACGCATGAAGTTGAACTCGCAGAACCTCGCCGACTTCATCGAGGACGTCGCTGTCCCGACGTACGACCGATCCGAGGTGACGGTGGGCATCGTGCATTTCGGTGTCGGCGGCTTCCATCGCGCCCACCAGGCGATGTACGTCGACCGCCTGCTGCAGCAGGGACAGGCGCTGGACTGGGGAATTTGCGGCGTCGGGGTACTACCCGGTGACCGGCGAATGAACGACGTCATGCACGCACAGGACTGCCTGTACACGTTGGCGCTCAAGCATTCCGACGGCACGTGGGACACCCGCGTCATCGGTTCCATCGTCGAGTATCTCTTCGCGCCGGACGACGCCGAGGCCGTGATCGAGAAGATGGCCGCCGACACGACGAAGATCGTCTCGCTCACCATCACCGAGGGTGGTTACCACTTCTCCGCGACGACGGGCGAGTTCGACGTGGACAATCCCGCCATCGTCGCCGACCTCGCCGACGGCGCAGTGCCCGCAACGACATTCGGGCTCGTCACCGAGGCTCTGGCTCGACGCAAGGACCGCGGCATGATGCCGTTCACCATCATGTCCTGCGACAACATCGAGGGCAACGGCCATATGGCGCAATCGACGTTCACGACGTTCGCGCGCCTGAAGGATCCGGCGTTGGCCGACTGGATCCAAGCGGAAGGCGCGTTCCCCAATTCGATGGTCGATCGCATCACGCCGGTCACGACACCGGAAGTGACCGAACAGCTTTCGCTGCGATACGCCATCGACGATCAGTGGCCCGTCGCGGGCGAGCCGTTCACGCAGTGGGTGCTTGAGGACAACTTCACCCTCGGACGTCCGCCGCTGGAAGAGGTGGGCGTGCAGGTGGTCGAGGATGTCACCCCCTACGAGTTGATGAAGCTGCGGTTGCTCAATGCCAGCCACCAGGCGCTCGCGTACTTCGGCTATCTCAGTGGCTATCGCCTCGTGCACGAGGTGTGCAGGATTCGCTGTTCTCGGATTTCCTGCTCGCCTACATGGACGAGGAAGCAACCCCGACGCTGCAGCCGGTCCCAGGCATCGATCTGACCGACTACAAGCGGACGTTGATCGAGCGATTCTCCAACCCCGAGATCCGCGATACCGTCGCCCGCCTGTGTGCCGAGTCCTCGGACCGAATTCCCAAGTGGCTCTTGCCTGTCATCCGCAAGAATCTCGAGACCGGCGGTGAGATCGCCCGCTCCACCGCGGTGGTGGCCAGTTGGGCTCGCTACGCCGAGGCCGTCGACGAATCCGGCGAGCCCATCGAGATCGTCGACCAGCTGAAGGATTCATTGGTGCCGATCGCGCAGAGTCAGCGCGAGAATCCCACGGCGTTCATCGCCAACCGCGCAGTGTTCGGGGATCTCATCGACAACGAGCGCTTCGTCGCCGAGTACACGAAACAACTGGCGTCTCTCCAGGAGCAGGGCGCGCGGGCGACTCTGGAATCACTCAGGTCGACTCACTGAATCGTTCGGCGTCTCGAACCTGACCGGAGACGATGACGGTATCGCCTGCGCCGATCACCGTGTCGGCCGTGGCGTAGGTGAATCCCTCACCCTGACGCTTGACCGCGACGACAGTGACACGATGCTTGGTACGTATTCCGCTCTCGCCCAACTTCTTTCCGATGATGGAGGTGGGCGGAGAGGTCTTGATCATGGCGAAACCGTCGTCGAATTCGATGTAGTCCATCATCCGGCCGCGGACCAGGTGGGCGACGCGCTTGCCCATGTCGTGCTCGGGCCTCACCACATGGTGCACGCCGATCTGGGTGAGAATCTTGGCGTGTGCGTTGCTGATCGCCTTGGCCCAGATGTTGGACACCGACAGGTTGATCAACGCGGATGCGGTCAACAGACTCGCCTCGAGATCCGATCCGATGCCCACGACTGCGCGGTCGTACTCGTGCACCGACAGTTGCCGCAACGACTCCTCGTCGGTGGTGTCGGCCACGGCAGCGTGCGTGAGTCGGTCCGAGACACGTTGCACCACAGCCTCGTCGGTGTCGATGCCGAGGACCTCGACACCCTGGCCCATCAGTTCCAGTGCCAGCGACTTGCCGAAGCGGCCGAGGCCGAGGACGACGACGACTTCGGAGGACGGTTTCCTAGCCAATGAACGGCCTTTCCGTGGGGAGCGTGTAACGCCGACCGCGGTCGCGGGCGGCAAGGGCGCTGACCAGAGTGATGGAACCGATGCGGCCCAGGTACATCAGAACGATCAGAATCACCTGCCCCCACCCCGGCAACTGCGCGGTGATGCCCGTGGAAAGACCCACGGTGGCGAAAGCCGAGACGACCTCGAACAGCAGGACGTCGAGGTCGAAATCCGTTCCCGCCAGCAACGCGACGACCGGGAGCATGACCAGGGCGACACCGATCAGGGCCACGGTCAACGCCTGACGCTGTACTCGCGGGTCGATCCGGCGATCGAAGATGCTCACATCACGATCGCCACGGATTTCGGCGAGGATGACGAACAGCAACAGTGCGAAGGTGGTGACCTTGATGCCGCCTGCGGTGCCGCCGCTGCCGCCACCGATGAACATGAGAACGTCGGTGACGAGCAGGGTCGCGTTGTCGACGTCGGCGTAGTCGACGCTGTTGAACCCAGCGGTGCGCGGCATGACGCCCGCGAACGTGGCGACGAGCATCTTGTCCCAGATCCCGAACTCGCCCAGGGTTCTGGACCACTCGAGCAACAGAACCAGCGCCGGTCCCACCACGAGCAGAACGCCGGTGACCGAGAGCGTCAGGCGGGTGTGCAGCGACCATTTCTGCCTGCCCCGACGCCGCCGAACGTGCCGGAACAGCTCGAACAGCACCGGAAACCCGATGCCTCCCAGCACGACGGCGGCCATCACTGGAACACAGATCCACGGATCGGTGGCGAACCCGATCATGCTGTCGCTGAACAGCGCGAATCCGGCGTTGTTGAACGCCGACACGGAGTGGAAGACGCCGAGCCAGAGGGCCCGACCGGGACTCTCGCCGTACCCGATCGCGAACCTGAGCGTGAGAGCGATCGCGACGACGGTCTCGATCAGCAGGCTGGTTCGGAACACTCCGATGACAACGCTGCGAACGTCGCCGAGGCCGGAGGTGCGTACCTCTGCGGCGGCATTGAGTCTGCCACGCAGTCCGATTCGGTCGGCAAGCACCAAACCGACCAACGACGCGATCGTCATGATGCCGAATCCACCGACCTGAATGGCCGCCAGAATGACGCCCTGCCCGAATCCCGACCAGTGGTTCGGTGTGTCCACCACGATCAACCCGGTGAGGCTGATGGCCGAGGTGGACGTGAACAGGGCCTGGAGGCGTCGGTCTCGCTGCCGGGAAGAGTGGCGATCGGGAGCATGAGAACTCCCGCACCGACGATGATCGCGAGCGCGAACCCGGTGGCCATGACCCGAACCGGCGTGGGCCGAAAGATCGCGGACCATCGCGATGCCTGGTGAGCGTCTGTCACTCGAGAAACAGTACCGGTGGGACGAGCCGCTTCGCGGCATGTGCACGGAACCTCGTAGCAGGGGAACACGTAGCAGGCTCCACTCCCGCGCACCTGGGTCATTCCGCAGGCTCCACTCCCGCGCACCTGTGTCATTCCGCAGGCTCCACTCCCGCGCACCTGGGTCATTCCGCAGGCTCCACTCCCGCGCACCTGGGTCATTCCGAAGGCTCCACTCCCGCGCACCTGCGCGTCAGCGCTCCCGCGCGTCAGCGCTCCACTACTAGTCGACCAAACGCTCGCCGGTCACCGTGGAGAAAAGGTGGGTGCGCTCGGCGGCGTAGGAGAGCATGATCGTCGATCCGCGTTCCGGTGGGATGCGGCCGTCGGCGCGGACGACGATGGGCTGACGAGTGCCGTTGATATCGGCCTGGCCGTAGACGTAGGCGTCGGCTCCGAGTTCTTCGACGACGTCGATGGTCACTTCGAGGCCCGCCCCGGTGGTGATCTGCAGGTCCTCGGGGCGCACGCCGAGTGTCACTGTGTTCTGTCCGATTCCGGCGATGGCGGAGCGGGGAACCGGAACCACTTCGCCGCCGAAGCGGACGCCGCCGTCGACGAGGGGCAGCTCGAGGAGGTTCATTGCAGGCGATCCGATGAAGCCGGCGACGAAGACGTTGTTCGGATGTTCGTACATGCGCCTCGGCGAGTCGCACTGTTGCAGTACACCGTCTTTGAGGACGGCCACGCGATCGCCCATGGTCATGGCCTCGACCTGATCGTGGGTGACGTACACGGTCGTCGTGGCGAGTCGACGCTGCAGCGCGGAAATCTGCGCGCGGGTCTGTACCCGGAGTTTGGCGTCGAGGTTGGACAGCGGCTCGTCCATCAGGAACACCTGGGGTTTGCGAACGATGGCGCGGCCCATGGCAACTCGCTGACGCTGACCACCGGAGAGCGCCTTGGGCTTGCGGTCGAGGAACTTGGTGAGGTCGAGGATCTTGGCAGCATCCTCGACGCGACGCTTGATCTCGGCCTTGTCCTCACCCGCGATACGCAGGCCGAATCCCATGTTCTCGCCAACTGTCATGTGCGGGTAGAGAGCATAGTTCTGGAAGACCATCGCGATGTCGCGATCCTTGGGCTGATGGTCGGTGACGTCCTTGCCGCCGATGGTGATGGCTCCCTTGTCGACTTCTTCGAGACCGGCGAGCATCCGCAGCGACGTCGACTT
>NZ_BAOX01000056.1:0-22127 GCF_000813105.1 Rhodococcus sp. BS-15
GGGGATCAGCCCCAAATCCAGGGCGATATGCATGGAAGGCGAAAGTCCGCCCTGCACCCCGGACAACTGCGAGCCGACGATCAACAGATCGGTGTCGGGACCGCCGCAGTACACTTCGCTGAAGAGGCACGATAATTGCACTCAGGATGCAACTATCGTGCCACGGGTGAGCTGACCAACAGGTCGCCGAGATGAGTTCGCGCAGAATCAATCACGTCAAGGCCATCATGAATGGGAAGGAGGTGCATGTGTCTAAGCGATATGGGCAGTGGATCAAGGAACCTCGAGAGAGCGACTGTCCACACTGCGGTCAAGGCAGCATTGGGTTGCGCCACCTCGACGGTGGCGTCGAACTTCGACGGTGCGACAACGAGCCCCCGCATGACTTCGAGGGACCGGCATTTGTGACAGTGCCAGCCAGTGAGAACACCAGGCCCGATATGTGCTAGGTGCCCGACATGGGTAAGTCGAATCGACGAGAACCTTCGACTTTGGAACGTGAACGCGCTAGCTGCTGCCTTCTCCGAAAACTATGCGCTCGAACTCGGCTCGACTCAGGCGGCCTGTGACAGCAAGCAGCTCGTCGCGGTCAGCAAGGTCGGACGGATCCGCTGGAGGCCGCGAGAAGGGCGCAGAGTCCACGGGCCGACGTCCCCTTTTTCGGGGTAGAGAACGAAAGGTCGGACATGACCGCATCCAGAGACCCCATCTGGAACAAGATGGACAGGTTGCAAGAATTGGGTGACGTCGTCGGCCAGTACGCGCGACTCCGCGAATCCGTAGTACCGGAAACCGGGACGGAAGCCGACGTTGTCTCTGCCAACCCGCTCCGGGCGATCCCGCCGATAGGGGGATCAGCATTGCCGGATGCGTTCCAAGCAATGGCGATCGACTTCTTTCGGGCCCACCCATTCCGGCCGAATCCGCCGATCGAGGGATGGGCGTCTCCGGGAGTGTTGTGGTCAACGCTGATCGACAGATTCTCCGACGCTGCTCGACACGCAGGTGCCACCGAATTCGAGATCGACCTAGTAGTCGCAGAGGCCTTCCGCTGACGCGATTGTTCCCCGTGTCAGCCGCAGATAGCCAGACTCGCAGCCGTAAGGGTCCTCGAAACGGACCTGCAGACCGATCTTCATGGGCATGAGCGATGCGAGCTGGTCGAGATGTACCGGCGGGGTTCGCGCGCCACCTCTGGCAGCGCGGGCAGCTCGGGGTGCTTCAGTCGTTCACAGGTGTGCGCCGCGAGCGTTGAGGGTATGGATGTAGTTGCGGATGGCTGCGTTCACCGGGGCCGGGTGAGTCCAGTTGACTGCGTGACCGGCACCTGCGATCTCCACTACGGAAGTGTTTAGAGCAGTGGCCAATTCGTGGACGGTCGTCGACGAGATCGACATGTCATCCGCGCCCCGGATCACCAACGCGGACGCGGAGATCTCCGCAACGCGATCGGTCACCGAGTCGCGGGCGACGATGCACTCCGCAGCCTGTGTAATCAGTGTGCGGTCCTGGCAGAGCCATCGGTCGATCCACACGCGCTGATCGCGGTCGACGTCGCCACCGATCAGGCCGGGAGCCAGCGACCTAGCAAGAGGTTCGAGCGGCACGGCGTCGTCGAGCCAGGCCGCGAACAGCTCGTTGTACTGCTCGACTTGGTCCGGCGTGGGGCGACCCGCTTCGGTGCCGATCAACACCAGGCCGCTCACTCGCTCCGGCGCGGTGAGCGCGAGCCGCAGAGCGGTGAATCCGCCCTGCGACATTCCCCCGATCACTGCGCGTTCGATGTCGAGTTCGTCGAGGACCGCGAGCGCATCTTGTGCGGATTGCCAATAGGTGAAGGGCTTGTCCTGGTCTGTCGTGTCACCGTGCCCACGCGCGTCCCAGCAGATGATCCGAGCGATCTGTGACAGCTCGTCGATCTGTCGATCGAACATGCGTCGGTCCATGAACATGCCGTGAGCGAGTAGCAGAGCAGGCAGTGCCGGGGAGCCTGTGTCGTCGTAGCGAATGCGGGCACCGTTCGACGTCACGTGAGGCATGGTCGGTCACATTACAGAGCCAGGGTGACCCGTGTGCCGTCTGCTTTCTCGACCGTGATTTCGAGTTCCGCTCCGGTGGCTTCGACGTACCTGCGGACGGTGTCGACTTGGGCCGTAGAGATATCTGCGTGTTCCGGCTGTGAGATGCTTCGCGATAATATCAAGTATTGGTAGGGTGGAGGTATGCCGTCGACGGTGGGCGATGCTGAATTGATGTCGGTCACCAACAGATCCGCGGCGACTGCCCACTGTGTAAGGAGGGGCTATGCGCGGGATCGACGTGGCCGATCTGGCTGGCGCTGTCTACTCCTCGGGAAAGGTATTCGACGGTCTCGCTACCGGACGCCTGGATACCGAGAACTTCCTGCGTTCAGGAAGCCTTGCCGGAGTGTCTTCGCGATCGGATCTTGCACTGCTAGAGGACCTTCGGGACGTTGCACAGTTCATCATCGACCATCACGATGATTCGATCGACGCCACATACGTCTGTGCGGTCAACGCTCAGATCACCCGCAGCGGTGCGCTGCACCCTGGGCGGTTGCGAGCCGACGATCAACAGATCGGCGTAGGAACCCGGTACGGGCGGCATACGCCATCGGCACTGACCGTGGATGGTCTGCAGCAGCTCGTATTCGGACTGAGCAACGCTGACGTCACAGAGCAGGCCTTGGATCTGTTCGTGGGGCTCGCCAAAGCCCAGCCGTTCGAGGATGGGAACAAGAGAACGGCGTTGTTCGTCGCGAACAGCCTCCTGATCGGCGACGGCCGGTTGTTGGTCGTCCCCGTCGACGAGAACGATCCGCGGCTGTCCGATACTTTCAACGATTTACTGGCCCAGGCGTACATCCGCGACGAGCATGATCCCGTCAAGAATCTGCTGCGTGAGAAGGGCCTTGTCGAACTGCCTCGGTGACGTTGGGAACCTCACTCAACACCCGCACTTTCAACACCGCGGACGGATGTGCGCGAACTCGGACGCGCGCCCGTCGATCTCGCCGGATATCGACCGCGCGCTGCTCCGCGACGCGTCCGATGCGCTGGGTGCCGACGACCTCGATGCAAACGTCCGTGACCGCCTCCGAGCATGCTTCTGGCGCATGTACGAAGGGACGGCGACGGGGATGAGTCCGGGCCGTCTCTTTTGCTTCAGTCCCCGGCTCTGCGTCAGCAGAGCTGGACGCGGCCGGTGGTCGCGATCACCTGGCTGTGCTGAGCTCCACGGGAAGTGTGAGCCACCGTGTAGCTGTTTCGCAGGCGAATCAGCTGCGGATGGTCGAGGTCGAGTGGGTTGAGGTTCGTTGGGCCAGCTGTGCGGCGACCGCCGCGGTGGAGGCGGGGTTCTGTCCTGTGATGAGTGTGTCGGTGATTTCGATGTGTTGCTGCCAGGGTTGTCCTGCTGTGTAGGTGCCGCCCCGGCGCCGGATTTCTTGCTCGACGGTGAACGGGAGCGTCCCGAGCAGTCCTATGTCGGCTTCTTCCTGGTCCGAGAAGCTCGTCATCGTCAGGGCCGCGTACGGCCATGTCGCTCCGGATGTTGTGTCGGCGAGCAACGCCGCAGTTCCATGGCAGACCGTCGCGATCGGCGTGCCCTCTTGTCGGAGCGCGCGGAGGAAGTTTCCAACGTGGGAGTTCTTGTGCAGGTCCACTACTGGTCCGTAGCCGCCGGGTACGAAGATCCCGTCGACGGTAGCGGGGTCGACCGTTTCGAGCGATGTTGGCGCGCTCAAATTCTCGCTCAGACCGGATAGGTACGTTCTGTACCCGTCAGGGTCTGGGCTGTGAGGGGCGTGCATGCTGTCCGGTTCGACGTGCGCAGCACCGCCGCCGGGAGTTGCGATGATCGTCCGTATGTTCGCGGCGGTGAAGATTCGATGGGCTGTGATGAACTCTTCGGCCCAGAAGCCGCATGGTCGAGTGGAGCCGTCGTTGAGCGTCAGAACGTCGGCTTCGGACAGCAGGATCGTGATGGTCGCTGTCGGTGTCACCGTTGTGCGTCTTTCTCTTCGCGGTAGAGCCCGAGGGCGGTCATCGTGGGGGCGTCATTGAACTCGAACAGCACTGCGGGAGTGTCGGTGTCGTTGACGTAGCTGACTGATGACCACGATGGAACGGCGAGGCTGTCTCCTTCGTTGCACCGGAACGGTTTTCCGTCGACGTGGACGGTGGCTCGGCCTTGTGCCCCGATCAGCACGGCAGATGCGGTGCGTCGCGTCGGTTGTGTTCGGGTTCCTGCGGGCAGGAGTGTGAATGCAGCGTCGATGACCGGTGTGACCGGGTCGTGGGTTCCTTTTGCGTGCAGTGTGTGTCGGTACGCGTGGTGCGGGTCGGGCTCGTGGATCCGCTGTTGCTCGTCAAGGGCGCGAAGTACGTTGTCCCACTTGTAGAGCAGTGGCTCGTTCGGGTTTCGGTGGTGGCGGTCTTGCTCGAAAATGTGGGGCTCGAGGTGTGTGTTGTCGGTGTGGAGCTCGAACTGTGTCGCGGCGAGGGCGGCGACGAGGGGGTCGTTGGTGCAGTCCTGCCAGATGGCGGGGGAGTCGGTGGGGCTGTCGTTGCCGTGCTCGTGCCATTGGCCGGCGGGGGTGATCACCACGTCGCGAGGCTCGAGGTACATCTTGGTTCCACCGACGGCGGTCCATGCCCCGTCGCCCTCGTGCATGTAGCGCAGGGCTGTCGGCGCGTGGCGATGCGGGGTCATACCTTCGCCGCGGTTGATGATCTGCAGCCCCGAATAGAGATATCCGACGGCGGCCTCGCGGGCATGGCCAGGATTGGCGAGGGTCAGTACCCGCAGAGCTGCGCGGTCGCCCTTGACCATGTCTGCTGCCGCGATCGCGAGCGGTCGAAGTTCGTCGTAGCTCCAGTGCATGGCGTGGGAGTCGGGTGCCGGGGCCCACGGCAGGTTCTCGTTGGCTGCGGACCATCGCCCGATGGCGGAGATTGCTGCCGCTTTTTCGTGCAGCATGGACTCGGTGGAGATGGTGGTGGTCACGACGCGGGTACCTCCTGGTGGGTGGCGGTCGCTGAAGCGAGCGGTCGGGGTGTGCCGACGACGGCGTCGGCTGCATCGGTGAGTTCGGCGACCAGTTGGTCGATGTGGTCGGCGGTGGTGTGGATGTTGCCGATGGATACTCGGATGACGTAGTGGCCGTCGAGCTCGGAGTGGGAGAGCAGCGTCCGGTGGGTGCTGTTGACGGTGTCGAGGATCTGCCGGGTCGCTAGTCCGTCGGCACCGGAGATCCGGAGACAGAGCAGGGGGAGCGGCGAGTCGTTCGCGAGATGCCATCGTGGGTCTGCGGAAAGGGCGTCACGCAGCCTTGCCGCGAGGGTGAGGCTGTGTTCGAGTCGGGTTTGGATGCCTCGTATTCCGAAGGCGCGCAGGGTCCACCACAGTTTCAGAGCTCGGAATTGTCGCCCGAGGTTGAGAGTGTAATTCATGTAGTCGATTCCGCCGGTGGTGTCTGTGCGCAGATATTCGGGAACCAAGGTGAAGGCGGCTTCGAGTGCTCCGGGGTGCCGGCAGAACAGTGCCCCGCACTCCATAGGGGTGAAAAGCACCTTGTGTGGGTTGGCGACGAGAGAGTCGGCGGCCGCGAGTGACGGAAGGACCTGCGCGATGGCCGGGGCTATCCGCCAGAAGCCGCCGTACGCGGCGTCGACGTGCAGCCACACTTGGTGTTCGCGGCACACGGCTGCGATCGCCTCGATCGGGTCGAGAGCACCTGAAGTGGTCGTACCGACGGTGGCGACAACAGCGATCGGGGTGTAACCGGCCGCGATGTCCGATGCGATGTGAGTCGACAGAGCAGCAGGATCGAGTTGGCTGGTAGCGCCGGTGGGTAGGCGTACGACATTGTCGAGCCCGATGCCGAGAGCAATCGCAGCTTTGTCGACCGACGAGTGGGCCTGGTCGGAGGTGTAGATCCGGCCGGGCTTCTGGCCGGATGTGCCGTGATGTCGGACGTCGGGCTGTGCCCGGTGTCGGGCAGCAGCCAACGCGTAGAACGTGCCCAGCGATGCACCATCGACCAGCAGTGCATCAGCGGCGGGGTAGTCGAGCAGTTCGGCGAGCCATCTGGTGACGGTGTCTTCGACAGCGGCAGCCGAGGGCGCGCTCTTCCACAACATGACGTTGACGTTCAATGCCGCGGCGGTCATCTCGGCGAGGATTGCCGGTCCGGAGGAACTGTTGCTGAAGTAGGCGTGGAACCGGGGATGGTTCCACTGCGTCAAATGCGGAACGACGTTCTTCCAGGTGTCGTCGAGTATGTCTGCGAAAGCTGTTGCCTCGGAGGGCAGGGCGCTGTCGATCGCGTCGGCGACATCGGCCGCATTGGCCGCTGTCGTGACGGGCACGTCGTCGAGCGCGGCGAAGTGTCGACATATCCGATCGAGCGTGTCGGTGCCGAAGGCTTTGAGCTGCTCTGGGTTCCAGTCGCCAGTCGGAGTGGCTGGGTCGTGGGTCATTCGACGTCGACCGGCAGCTCGTGCGCGAAGACGACTTCGCGTGGGCGAACGCAGTAGCGGCGGTAGAAATCTTCGAGTAGCGGCGTCTCCGACTCGATGAGGTCCGTGGCTTGCTCGACGCTCTCCCAGGGGTAGGTCATCGTCACGCGTTGGGGGTCCGATGCGTGCTGGAAGAAGCGTGCGTGGCCAGCCCAGCCGGGGTGATGGTGTGCGTTGTCGTCGAGGAGTTCGTCCATTTCTTGCAGGACCGCGAGGGCGTTCTCGGCCGCCTCGGTGGTCAGGTGCCAGGTTTCGATGACGGTGATCATGAGTCGCGAAAGCCCTTTCTTTCTGTTTCAGTTGGACTGATCGGCGGCGTCGAAGTGCTCTTGCAGCAGCGAATCGCCGCCGGGGACGAAGCGTTGGCAGATGAGTTGATGGGCGCGGCGGTTCTCGGCCTGGCTCTTCCAGAGCCGCCGGGCGGAATCTGCTGCAACGCTGGGAAGTTCGGCTGTTTTGAGGGTTGTGCGCACAACCTTGGCGCGGGTGAGCATGACGTCATGATCCCGGTTGAACACGGCGGAGAACCCCGGTTCGAGCCAGGGTGGTTCCATGGATGGCCGAACGAAGTCGCGGTAGATCTCCGGTGAGAAATCGGACGCGTAGCGCATGCTCTCGGTCGCTCCGGCGTACAAAGTCCCGAGTTCGGTGAGTTGATCGGCAAGATCGGGCCACTGCTCGCTGGCGAGTGACTCCAGCACTGCCGCCAGCCGGCTGTTCATGGAAATGACGAACAGGTGGAACAGGTGATGACCCTTCTTCCAGCGTGTGATCGCCTGTTGTGCTGCGGCATTCGGTGCTTGCAGGGTGCGATCGTGCTGGCCGGTCTCGCTGTGGTTCGGCGGCGCTGCCAGCGGGGAAGGAGATCGTTCCTGTGCGGCTGCAGCTGCCGCGGCGGAGGCATCGCCGACGACGACGGCCAAGGCGTCGAGTAGGCGTAGCCGTGAGTCGTTGTCCAGAGTGGATTGGGGGAGATCTGTGGTGATGGCGGTGACGACGGCCAGTGCGCTGACCGCCCACGCGTGCGCGTCGTCGCTGCGCGAGATCCTGAAATAGGTGTCGTATTCAGCGCTGCGGGCGACGGGGATGGTGCTATCGGTGGGTAGGACGACTCGATCGATGCTCGTCGGAGTTGGGGTCATGAAGGCCTCTTCCGTGGCTTGAAGTGGAGTCAGGGTGGTGAGGGTGTCGGGTTGCGGTCCAGACGGCTCCGACGACGACGGCGGCTCCGGCCAGTTGAATCCAGGTGGGTCGTTCGCCGAGGACGACGAATCCGAACGCGATAGCCAGTACCGGCTGCAGCAGGAGTAGGGCAGCGACGGTATTGGCTGCCAGCGACCTGGATCCCGAGCTGATGAACAGCCAGGCGGCAACCTGTCCGAGCAGGGCGAGTGCGATCATCCATCCCCACGCGGCCGCGGAGATGTCGAGATCGAGGTCACCGAGGCCTGCCGAGACGACTCCGGCAGTGACGGTTGCCGATGCGGTGGCTACACAGATCGGGGTGACCAGGTGGCTGGGGCTTCGCTGGGTGGAGCGTCGATTCAAGAAAAGATACGCCGCGTATGCGGCACCGGCTGCGATACCCAGGACGGACCCGCGTAGCGCGTTGTCGGCTCCAGTTCCGCCGATGAGCCCGCCAGCGAGGGCGACGCCGAACAGCATGCAGGGCACCGCCATGAGGAATCGTCGGGGGATGGCGGTTCGATCCACGACGAGCGCGATCAGTGGCAGGACGACGACCTGGACGTTGATGAGCACGGTGGCGATCGATGCCCCGACGTCGAGGATGCTTGCGGTCCACATGACGTAGTCGGCCCCGAGGAAGACTCCGGCACCGATGGCCATGGGGTACAACCTCGTCGGCATCGCCCCGCGCCGATGAAGTTCCCACAGCGCCATCGGAACGAGAGCCCCGAGCGCGATCAGGCATCGCAAAAATGCCGCGGTGCCCGAGGTGACATCGGCCAGTTTGACGAAGGTGGCAGACAGAGACAGCGATGCGGCACCGGCGATCACCAACGCTGCATTCCCGCCTATCCCCCGATCGGTGGCGGCAGCTGTCGGTATCGCGGTTCCGGTCACCTATCCAAGGCAACCAGCTACAGACCGATAAGTCTACTAGTCAGTTCTACCGCTAATTCGGTAGCATGACTTCCATGTTGTCATGGGATCGGATGAAGATTTTCGCCGCAGTCGCCGAACATGGTTCGGTCACCCGTGCCGCGGAATCCTTGCACCTCACCGGACCTGGAGTCTCGCAACATATCCGCAAGTTGGAGAAGGAAGCCGGTACCGCCCTCGTAGAGAGAGAAGGCAGGTCGATACGACTGACCCCAGCCGGTCGTGCGTTGGCGACACGCGCGGCGGCCATGTCCGCTCTCGCCGACGCTGCCGAAGACGATGTCGCTTCGATCGACACCGACGTCGCCGGAGTGTTGCGAGTGGGCGCGGTCGCCAGTGCGCTACGCCGGCTGGTGGTTCCAGCTCTGGCGGACCTTGCTCGCACGTATCCACTGCTGCGCCCGGAGGTCGTCGACGGGGAAGGAATCGACCTGCTCGACCGCCTCCAACGCCGCACCCTCGATCTCGTCGTCTTCGAGTCCTGGGACCATCGGCCGGCGACGGTCCCCGCAGGTATCGACGTCCACACGCTCCACACCGAAGATGTACACCTCGCGGTACCGATCGAGGACAACCGTGAAATGGCAACCCTCTCCGGCGAAACCGAATCGATCTGGACGGTATGCCCATCAGGGTCGGATGCGCACTCCGCGCTCGTGCACGCATTGCGCGAAGCTGGAGTCGAACCGACGATCCGCTACGAGGTGTCCGACTACTCGACCCAACTGGCCCTCGTCGAAGCAGGTCTGGCCGTCGCGCTGGTTCCGGACACCGCGCGATCGCGAACGGACGGCGTGCGGTATCTGCCGACCGCGCCGGCCGTGACACGTTCGCTACGCGCGGCGAGCTCGACCCGAATCCCGGCAGTCGGCGCGCTCCTGGATGCGATGAACGTGATCCTTGCATGCCGCACCTGATGCGCGGCTGAGGAACTCGTGAGGCGCATACGACAAACCCGCTGGGGTATAGATCGGCCCGCATGAGGAAAGGTGGCCGCGTGCAGGCATTGGATCATTGGCTCGGCAAGGGCTTGCCTCGGCAGATTCCCCTGTGGGAACGCAGTTTACGGTTCGGCGAGGATTGTCTGCTCGAAATCGGCCTGGGTCAGGTCGACACGACGGAACCCTGCACCGGTGGTGCCCCAGGCCATGGGCACGCCGAGCTTTTCCGCACTTGCGACCAGAGCGCGGTACCGACGAAGACCTGCCTCGTTGACCCCTCCATTGACCCCGTCGCCGCGCAGAATCGCGCGAGCGGACACATTGGCACCGTGGACAGTGATGCCCGCGGCCTTGGGGAACTGAGCCGCGAAGGCCGACGCGTCTGCGGTTCGCTCGAAACTGACGATTGCCTCCCACGACTCAGTCGAGCCGTAGAACCGGAGTGTCGAAGTGTTCATCTGAGTTCCTGGCCTCCTGCCGTTGCGGGACTCTCTGGTCATCCACTCGGAGGTGGAGATGTGGCGTTGCCGAGATCGACGCTACACCCGTAAAGTTCCGCGCGTAGTATCGAACCCGAAGTGGCACAGCGCGTCTGGTGTGCGATTGCGTTGGCCCGGCAGCCGCCGTAAGCCATCGCGACCCAAAGTTTTCTAAGGGCACTCCGCACTTCTTGTTGGCAAGCTGCGTCCCAGTGCCGCGGTCGACGGCACTCCGCCAAGAACCTCACCCGGTTGGTTCGGACGGCCAGAGAAGTGGAGATCCATCCATGAGTACCCAGTCGATTGAGCAGCATCAGAACCGCAACCCGTCTTCGTTCGGTCAGCGCGTCGTGGTCAGGACTGCCATGGCCGCCGCCGCGATCCTCCTGATTGTGGCGGCCGCCTTGGCGTTCGCGTTCTCAGGTGGCGGCTCCGGGGTATCGCTGAACGCGTCACCGGAGACCACCGTCACCCTCCCGGCAGATCGCGTCCTTCCCTCGCCGCAGACAACTCCAGGCACCATACGAGTCGAGACGGTGGGCTGGAACCCCAACACCAGCAAAATTGTTGCCTACGCCGGATGCATCATCACCGCAGGCGTACCTGTCGGCGTCGCATGGGCTGTCGCCACCAACCCTGCGGCCTGGCCCTTCATCACCGGGCGTGCGGCCGCGTTGCCAGCATCTGTGGCGAGTGTGGTCAACAAGTGGGTGTACCGCCTACGTGGCACGTGCGGGTATGCCTTCTCCCGCTGATAACTACCGCGGGATGCCTGCAGGTCCGACCCGACAGGGGAGGACCTGCAGTGCTGCGGAGACCGTCCAGGCCCGGACTGTTCGTGGTCCTGCTGCTACCCGGCAGGCTGATGCCACAGTTTTGTGTGGGCGCGCACCCGCGCACTGGGCTTAGATCCGGGTATGAGGTCAGACCCACGACACAACACCCACGCCTATGCCGTGATCTTGGCGCGGGGCCCCGAGTTCTGGGCCCGCGCCGCAGTTGCGAGGGGATGCTGGCTCACGCTGGTGACGATCGCAGCCTTGAGTGGCGGAAGCGCCCGTTGGTGGGTGTGGCCGATTCTGGCGTTGGGCTTCACGGCCGCCCTTGTTGCGTGGCGGATAGCGAGACATGAGCGGTACGACACGACGATGACCCTTCCCCTGTTATCCACGATTCAGCGAATAAGTAACTCCACCAAGGGCACGACCTCGTGGAACGTGCAGGGAACACTCGAAATGACGGTGGCGGCGACCATCGCTGCCATTGGGCCTTGGGGGATGGCCGCCGCGTCGACGAACTGGAGGTTCGTGGCTCTGGCTGGTGCGGTCGGCTACGTGTGGAACTTCCTCGCTGCGGTCACACTGGACCCTGTCTTCTACAACCCCGCGGTTCGCCCTCAATCGGCACTTGAGCTGGTACGTAGCGGTGTGGGCGTGCTGGCCGCGCTCGTCGGTTGCTTGATCGTCGTGCCCGCGTCCTGGCCCGCAGGGGCGATGCCGGTCGCCGCTGGAATTGTGCTGTCCATCAGCACGATTCAACTGCGAATCAACGAAACGGACCGTACGCTTCGCCATTCGGACCGAGAGGCTCAACTGAGTGCGGCGAAGAGCAGAGTCGACATAGTTCAGGCAGTGCATTCGCTGCTGGGGACGCCAGTCGAGCGCGTGATGGGGGAGTACGAATCACGCCGAAACGAGGATCGCCAATTCTACGATCTGCTACGGAACATCACCGGCGGCTACTACGAAGTAATCGCCCTCGAACATCATCCAGAACGCGACGCAGCGTGGCCGGGCGCGCTGATCGGCACCATCACCCGAATGCTGGGGGCAACCACAATGTCACCCCCACGGTTCCCCGACTCACCGCTCACTCCTGAAAACAGAGTGATCGCACGCCACGTCCTACAAGACCTGGCCAGCAATCTCGTGAAAAACGGAGCCCGGTATTGCGAATTCGCTCTCGTCGATGCTGGTGACAACTACATCGCAACAGCGTTCGATGACGGACGACCGGTCGACAGCGCTCGCTGGAAAAGGCAGGGAGGGGGCATCGAGCGCTTAGAGCGGCTACATAAAGCCAGAGATCTTCAGTTCACTCACGCGCCTGCGCACAGCGGGGAGGACCCCCAGAAGCAAGGCAAGGTCATAACCGTCGAGTGGCACAAGAATGAAAGGTAGTGACGTGAATACCGGAGATGATATTTCGCAGCTAACGGTTCTGGTAGTCGAGGACCATTCTCTACAGGATTCGTTCGAATCAGTAGTACCCCACGATAAGCTGTATTGGTGCAGGACCGTGAGCGAAGTGCGGTATCAGCTCGAGCGCGGCCTGGTTCCCGACGTCGTGTTTATCGACTTCGCTCTCGACAGAGGCGGCATAGCAGGTTTGAAGGGCTCCACCGCAAGTGAAACCGGCTCAGGTCTGGGCGTGCTGATCGCACTGCATCGCAGATTCGGTCCCGATGCGATGCCGCGAATCATCGTCACCACTATGATTCATGAACAGGGCCGGTACCTGTACGCGATTGCCGCCACTCGTTGGTTTCATGCCGACGCGATAGTCGACAAAGCCAACCTGCGGTCGACTGACATCAGGGAAATCCTCTCCGGCTCAGACCCAACCGAGGCCTGGCTGCGTGAAAACATCGAAGAGAATGGCCACCTACTGGACGAGCTATTCGCTGTCCCCGAGTGGTCGCCGATATGGCAAGTATGGATGGCATCGTCGGGGCGAGTAGAACTCGCCTACGCACTGCTGAACGGCAAAGTATCGAAAAATAGAATCATGACCTTCATGAAAGAGATGCCGCCTCGGGTCGACAATCTCCGCGCCGCGTTCTTCCTTCATCAGAAGTGGGGTGAAATGGATCTAGCGCAAGTAGCAAACAAGGCGGCTGGGAATGAGCCGGTACTGCGCTCAATCAAGTCCCTCTTAGGCAAGCGCAGCGAGAACGAACAGCGTGAAAAGAATCAGCGCCCCGACTACAGGCCTCTCCTGGGCCTGACCATCGCGCACTCGGCGTTCTTCCAGGCTCCAGAACTCGTGGAGGCGGCAGCATTGGCCGAGCCGTGGTCTCGAGCATCATCCCGACGCGCGACCTGACAGTCATGAGGCCTCGATCACCGGCAAGACCGTGGAGTGCGTGATGGTGTTCCGAAGACGGTTTAGCGGTCGTTCCGAAGCGCGTCATCCGTTCGACCGAATCCGAGGGCATTGACCCGCCTGTGCGGGTGCAGCGGAGCTAGCCTGAGTGTTCTCGAACGGCTGGTAGTTCACGTTCCAGCCGCCCTCGTCCGAGCGGTAGGAGCCCCGACAATGAAAGTCAGTTTCCTCAAAAAGGCTGCAGCAGTGGCTGCGTTGACGCTTTCCGCGGCGCTGGTCAATGTCCCGTCGGCCTCGGCGGTGACCTGCTACGGCGACTACTGCTCCGCTCAGGATCCACAAGCATCGGGGTGCTCGGCGGACGCGAAAACTATTGCCACCGCCTATATCTACGGCAGTGGTGGAACCTCGTGGGTCAATCTCCGATGGTCGCCGACCTGCAAAACCAACTGGGCGCAATCGAACGTCATCACCAGCAACATCAAGGCCGTGCAGACCGGTGGCTACACCCAGGGGTACAGCAACAACAACGGGGCCAATTCGTGGTCGAAGATGATCTACTCGCCGACCCTGTGTGTGAAGGCATCGATATCGGGCGCTTGGGGCGTCACGCAGACTGCGTGCTGAAACCCACTGGCCCAGGCAGACTTCGAGCCCTCCGGGCCGCATAGTCGCATTCGCCACGACCCACGACCGACCGTTCCCGGCCCGACAATCGCGCTGGCACAGTCTCGCTGTCGGTCGTGAACACCTACTTTGGTCCCACACCTTCAGCCGCCAACCGCTCCCTCACACTGTCCGGCATGGTGGAACACGCGTCCGGCTCATCAAGAGTGTCGGAGAAAGCAGAGGCCGGTTCGTCGATTCCGACGGTTCCAACCACGCCTTCCCAACCACCCATCTCAGACTCGATCTGAGGTATGAACCATCCAGCGGCTCGGTTGACTGAGATGGGGACGAGCCAGAAGGCATTCTCACTCAGGTCGATGCCTCCGCCCGGTGCACGTCGTACGTCTTCCCCCAGTGGCAAAGTTCCCGCCAGCTGCTGGGCTTGGTTGGCGCTGATGTCCCAGGGGGGCAGGCCGAAGTAGTACCAGGTGGCTGCACATACTCCGTAGAGGTTGGGGCCGAATTGTGCGATGTTGAGGTAGATCTCCATCATCCGTCTGTCGGAGATGGTGTAGCCGAAGGGAATTGCGAATACGGCCTCGATGCCCTTCTTGACGTCGTTCTGCGATCGGTTGAAGAAGATGTTCTTCGTGACCTGCTGTGGGATCGACGATCCGGCGGGATCGCCCTGGCCGCGGAGTCGAGCGACAACGCGGTCACCGAACTCTACGTAGTCGAAGGGGGCCCATCGTGTCCCCAACTCACCGTCTTCGTGCACGATCGCGGCCGAGATCATGTACCGACTGATGTGATCGATCGACACGTTCTGCTGAACGGTGTTGCCAGGCGCATCATCCGTTGCCATGAACATCGTTCGCGATGGGTCGGCGAAAGTCAGGACAACGGCAAGCGTCTCGACCACCAAGAGGATCGACACCAGCACCAGCGCCGCCCTCTTGATCCAGCGTCGTACCCGCGAGCGCTTCCTGGGTGGAGCGGGGCGAACCCATGAGTCATCCGACGGCGCGGTATCCGGTTCAGGGGCCCGTTCGGTAGGTGAGCTCGGTGTATCCCAACCTGAACGATGTAGTTCGGAATACGGATCTCCGGGCGGATCCAAGTTTGAGTCATCGGTAGTGGTCACGGTTGCTGGCCCCTCCGCGAGCGAGTAACGCGATACTCGCCGTCCAGCCCTGTGCTGTGACGTATCACCGAATATTAGCTCAGAAGCATTGCTATCGGTATGTTTAAGTGGTTGTTGTCACCGACAGTCGGTTTAGCTGCGTGCCGCGGGGCCATTAGGTGGCGGAGCGGCAGGGGCCGCATTGGTGAGGGCAGCGCGAGTCACTTTCCGTCCGACGAGCCGAGCTTGTTCATCGCATTGAGAGCTGCGCCCACCGCTGCGACCGTGCCGACAGCACCCACAGCCAGGGGCGTGACGTCGGCGGCGGCATTCCGAAGCTGCTGTGGGTCACGGACGGCATCTCTCCATCGCGTGTTGGTCAACGCCTGTCGATGAGCTTCGACGGCGAACGGCACTTGGAAGTCTTCGATCGAGTCGCCGACCGTGTTGATCGAATCGACCACCGCACGTGCTGGACGGGCATGCAGGACGACGTTGGTCTGTGCGACAGCGCCAGCTTTGTCGAGGCGTGTCAGGAGATGTGTTGTCGTGGAGACGATTCTGAGCCTTCTCTTCTGCATCGCCGCAGCGATGCCGAGCCGATGACCGTCCAGGGACGACGGAGCAGTGTCGAGCACATGACCGAGCTCCAAATCAGCGAAGTCATTGTGAAGTTCAAAGCATCGCGCGAGTACAGCGAGCCAGAGGTTGACCTCTGCCTCGATCTCCCGCGTCGCCTTCGTCAGGGCTTTAACGTTGGCCGTGTCGTCAGCCTTGTCTGCGAGGGCTTCGATGGCGAGGAGGGCGTTCCGTTGGACCTCCGTGATCGCACCGAATCCAGACTGAACTTTGCCCCAGAGGGTTTCGCTGTCGCCGCCATGTTCGCGGATCGCCTTGCTTCGGCGATTGCATCGCTGACGCCGTACATCTTGGCGAGAACCGCGTCGCGTTGCTTGCGGAGCACGTCGTCGAGTTTGCTGTCGATCGAAAGAAGGAGCTGTTTGAACTCCTTGGCCTCGTGTTGTCTTGCGAGCTGGGCCATGATTCCGGCCGCTCCGGACAGGACAGCGGGATTGGCGAGGAGGGACGCGGGACCGTCCTCGATCTGTATCCATTTGCTGATAGAGCCGGGGTTGCCGAGCATGGCATGACTTACGCCCTTGATCTTTGTCGGCATGAGGCCGAGTTCTTTGACGTGTCCGGCCGATTCTTTGGTGAGTTTCAGGTATCGGCCCGTATTTTCCGAGATGTAGGCTGCCGCCTCCGCCAGTGTTGATCCGGTATCGAGGGTGGCCTGCAGTTTGTCGAGCGGGAGTTCCTGAGCGAGCGACAGGAGCCCAACTGAGCCAAGGAAACGTTCCACAGCAGTCGGGTGGCCGATGACGGCGAGCCCTTCGCCGTCACGGATCAACTCAACTTCGTGAGCCATCAACTGCCTCCTTCACGTTGCAGGATGGCGAATCCTCGCTCAGTGCTTGGCCGACGGGGCCTGGTAGTCAGCGGCGGTGATTCCATCGCCACAGGGTACTGCGTGAGTGGCGAGCTACCACGGATGGGACGTGCGTCATTGCGGCACAGTGTGTTTGATGTGCTCTTCACCCGTGCCCCGACATGTCTGATGGTGGTGGTGGCAACTTTCTGGCGCTCAGCGCCGAATCGTCCATAGTCTGTCCCCATGATTCACGTGTATTTCAAAGCCATGTGCGACCACATCGGCGATACCATCGATCAGATCGACGGCGACCCGAACTCGCCGTCACGGCAACTTCGTCCGGTCATCGGGAACGATCAGCAGTCACCGATTCAGCAACTCCGCGGGGCAGGGCAGGCCGTGTGGGATGCGCAGAACACGCAGGGGTTGATCAAGCAGGGCACGTTGTTGTCGCGGCCGGAACGTATCGAGAAGCTCGAAGAGCTCCGCCTGGGGCTGAACTCCGCGCTTGATAGGGCGGTGAGAGAGCTCTCGTAGTCTCAGACGAATGACACTGAAGCGCATCGACTACGGCCAACAGAGCAAAGACTCTGGATCGCTCCTCGAAGAGCACGGCATCACTCGTGATCGGCTGGGCGAGGACGAGCGGGTCCAGACGGTCGACTACCTGGAGGGGGTGCTCCGAGGCAAGGATCCGGACGCGAACTGGGAATTCACTCTTGGCGAAGTCACGTTGGAGGGCAAGGGGTGGGACGACGCCGGACACTTTCTCGCTCACTTCGTTTGACGCGTGTCCTGCGGTGGGGTTCGCTAGCCGGTGGGATTGACGACGGTGACCCCTACGGCTTTCACCTCGACAGCGCTGTCGAAGCGATCAAGCATCGCCGAGAATTTGCCGACACTGGTCAGCCTTCTACCATGCCTTGCGTGAATACCTTGCCCGTCGGTCAGCGTGGCGCTCCGAAGCCCCTGCAGTTGGAGTGCCGGATTCAAGGCGGTCGTGGCCAGCGCCTCAATTGACGCCTAAGATCCAAACAAGCTAAATCAATAGTCCGTCATTTAGTTTGTACCACCAGCTCGTGGGCATTCCCAGGGAGGATTCCGATGTCGGTATCAGCGGACCTTCCGTCGTTGGCGCTTCAACTATTGAGGAAGCTCGACATCCGCGTCGTGGCTGGCGGCCCAGTCGACTGGCAACTTGTCCTACCAGACGGTGGTACGTACTCGGTCCACGTCAAGATCCGTCGGCAACCACCACCCCCGAGCTGGGTAGACGCACACAGCCAGGATCGAGGCGACGGCTCACTGCTCATCGTGACGGCCCGCTTGACCCCTTATCTGCGGGCGCTGGCGCAACTGGGCTCGATCGATGTCATCGACGTCCAGGAGAACGTGGCGATCATCGCGGGCAGTACGTACGCGCTGCCGCAGATGGACGATCGCGCAACACGGTCCAAAGCGGCTGCCCGCGGACGCAAGCCATGGGTTCGGTGGGCCACCGAACGGCTGCTGCTGTTCGCTGATGAGCCGATGACCCAAGTCGACATAGCGGCTGCCCTGGCCGTCACCCAGCAATCCGTCTCGAATGCACTCCGCCAGCACCGTTACGCGCGACGCGCCACGGGCGGGTGGAGCATTGAGAATAAGCGGGAACAACTGCAAGAACACCTGCTCGAGTACTCAGGCCCTGGCGGCGCGTCAACTTACTGGCTCGAGCTCGAACCACCTGTACCGCAGGCCGAGCGTGCCAACACTTTTTCTGCGGAGATGGGTGTGCCCGCGCTGCACACCGGTGATGTCGCTGCCGACGTCTACGCGCCGTGGCGCTTACCTCGGACTGCGGCCGTCTACACCAGTGAAATCCTGGACTTCACGCCGGCGGGATTTACACCGGCCTCTGTCGAGGACTACACCTTGCGAATCACAACGCCGGAGGACGAAACGATCTGGAGGACGGCGGCGGTAATAGCCACCCACAGAACACAATTGGGGCTCGTTGACCCAGTGGTCACCCTGGTCGATGTGTTGCGAAGTCCAGGGCCCGATGTGGTGGATGCGGCGGCGCGTCTTCAAGAAGCAATTCTCGACGGGACATGGCATGGCGGTGGAGATAGTCAGGTTCTCAACACCCTGAATACGACTGTGCCCCGCCCGCGGATCGGGCGGGGCACAGTCGATCGCGCGCTACGGAAGCGGCCGATGCAGAGCTGACGCGGCCTCCACGATCGCAGGATGATCGAGCGACAGGTCGTCCTGACGCACGAATCGAGGCCGGTGCCAGCTCGCGATCACCGTCCACGCGGGGCGGTGAAAAGACCACCACTGCACCGCTTGCCACTGCTTACCGGCGATGGCCGGTGTCGTTTGCGACCAGATCTGATGGCCCCACGTCGAGGTGACGGCAAGGTTCCTCGTCACCACTTGGGTGGGGCGAAGGTTCTGTTCGATCAAGCGCTGGGGGTCGTCGAGGTCGCAGATCCGTAGATTGTTCGGAAGCTCGTACGTTCCCAGGACTCGGCGTGCACCCGGAATCATTGGGAAGTCGAACATCGAGTCGACCCATCGTGCGAGGTTTCCGAACGATTCACCGCACGCTGCTTCGGGCTGTCGTGCGATGTACCAGGTGTAGTAGTCGGGGTGATCGACGCGGCCACCTCGTTGGGGATGGTGCTCGTACTCGGGATGCCCCGGTTGCCCGGCCTTGGCTGACGCTAAGTACGGAAAGACGCGGTAGACGAGCACTCAGGCTGCCCCGCCCCACATCTCGGCATCGAGCTTTCCAGAACTCGACCGGGGCCGTCGATGTACAGCACGTCCAACGGTCGAGCGCCGTCGAGATATGAGTTCGGGCTCTCCAACCAGATTTGCGCAGCCTCTTCTCCCCACACGAGTCGAGCCCGTGCGTACACATGCTCGAGGTCGATCAGCGCCGGAGCCACAGCAGGACCAGGGCGCTCCTTCCCTTTCGACCACCGAGAGGTCTGAGACGGACTGACTCCGAGCCACCCCGCGAGCCGCTTACTGGTGAACGTCTTCAGAAGATAGGTAACCCGATCAAGAGACAACGGGTCGTCAGCAGCAGTCCTGAGGCCCTGACGAGCTTGAGCAGGAGCGCGCCTGCGCGGGACAACTTTCGTAGGCGTCTTGACCTGACCGCCCTTGCCCCGACTCTTGATTGTTCCATCGGTTTTGGGTCGGCCTCTAAATTCAAGGTCGAATACCGGATTGCCGTCTGCGTCGACGATCACGTAGCCCTTTAGATAGCCCTTTTTAACACCTTCGGGAGCCACGATGTCCTTCTGAGTGCCATCGGGAGCCACGATGTAGCCGGCCTGCTCTCGGCGAGGTGTCGGTGTATCCATCTACTGATTCTACCCAATTTTTCAGTTGGGCAACATTGGTTCACGATGCGTGAGCGAAGTGTGGCGTTGTTCGGGGGTTCGGAAGGGGTTTGTGGAGTACAGCGAGCCGCTTGGTGCTATTCCGAATCGAGCACTGCGTCCGAAGCAGGTCCCCTCGTCGCCTAGATCGAGGAACGTGGAACGTGTGAAAACAACATCGCCGCGAGGAGACGTCGATCGTGGTCGAGGACGAGCGTCCACCACCCGCCCTGCTTCAGAGGAACAACCGTGGACAGAACGGATGCGCCAGTGGAGATCGTCGCGATGAACTCGTCGTACCCGATCAGCTCGGCACCGACCAGCTCGTCGTACCCGGTAAGCGGAGCACCCTCGGCCGCCTTCAACTCTTCGGCGTTCTGTCGCAGCTGCGCTACGCCTCGTTCGTACAGGTCGATCGAGTACGGGTAGTCCCAGTCCTGCATTGCCTCGTGGAACCGAGCGAGAGCGGCGGTGGAGGTGTTCGACGACGCGATCTTCACGATTTCCTCCGTGGTCAGATGCGCGATCGGTTCGGGGAAGCCGCGGAAGACGCCGTCCGGGTCGACCTCGTCGGCGAAGCTGTCGAAGTCCATGTTCGCAAGCGACAGGTTGTTTTCCACGCTCCACATTTCGGCGGGTACGACGCGAAAGGTTCTACCGGGCTGCCGATCTGGATCGAAGGTGTTCGAGTCGAGCACAAGAATCGGGTGCTCGCGATGGCCGATGGTCTCGCTGTCGACGAGGAATGCATATGAGGTGGGCCGATCCCCGATGACTTCGACGAGCCGCTCGGCGGTGAGGCCGTCGTATTGGGGGTTGTCGATACACGTCAGATACGCAGCGAATGTGTCACCGCCCGACTGAACCGGAGCCATTGCAGCGAGCGCCACCTCGCGCCAGGCCGCATTGTCGGTGAAATCGGTTCGGATGAGCAATGATCCGCCGTTATCGAGGTAATCGTCGAGATTGCGCCCTGCGCCCAGGCTTTCGACGATCTCGGCCTCGAGCACCGAGGCTCGCTCAGGATCCACTTCTGCCGCGATATCCCCCGGAGCGCGGTCGGGTGCTGCCTGGTGTTCCATATCGGCGCGAACGGCATCGACTCGGTCGCGATTGCCGGGACGTCGTGAACGCAACTCATCCATTGTCATAGCTTCTTTTTGTCCTTCGTGTTGTTTGTCCGCGGCCGGGCTCGTGGTTGTGTTCTGTTGTCGTCGGTGTGCCCTCAGTAGTGCTTGGCTCTACCCGAATTTGGTACGCCGTCGTTGAGGGCAGTTGTATTTCGATAACCTTCCCGCCGAGGGTGACTGTCATGGTGATGTCGGTGGCTCCGGCTGCGGTGAGGTAGTTCCGCAGGGTCGACAGCAGTAGATCCTGCCGGGTTTCGAGGCCGGATATTGCGGCTTGTTTGACTCCCATTCGGGTGGCTAGCTCGGTTTGAGTGAGGGCGGCTGCTTGCCTGATTGCTGCGAGGCCCATTGCGTGAGCACGGTCTTGCTCGTCCATCTCCTGCCGGATGCGTCCGACTGCTTCTGCGGTGTCGGGCGTCGACAGCAACGTCGCGAGGCGCTCGTTCCCGGTGATGGAGTGTTCGGTCATGAGTGCGGCCCTTCTTTGTTTCGGGTCTGGGTGACCGAAGATTCGATTGCTGTGCCGCGCGCGGGGCCGGGGCTGTTGTAGAACACATCTCCCGTGAGGGGCTTTGTCGCCTGCGAATCAGAGCCGCGACTGCTTGCTTCTCACGGTGGAAACCAGACGATGAACATTCACGATATCACGTTCGAGCGATATCGCAGTTAAGCAATGTCGGCACCTGTTTGTTGTGTGGGTGGTCGTGGGGGCGTGGGGTGGGGCCTGTGTGGGCGTGAGGGGGGGAATTCCGGGGGTGTTGTTTGGGGTGTTGTGGTGGCCATTTTGGGTGTGTGAGTTGTGTTGTGTGGCAATGTATCTGGTGGAGCATGTTATTGGCTTGAAATCGGTTGTGGTGTAATGGTTTTGAACGAACTGTGAATTGCGTTGTGGGGGGTGCGTGTGTGGGTGTCCGGCGGTTGTGTGTGTTTGTTCGGCGTGTGGGGTGGGTCTGGTGTCGGTGGGGCGGCCGGAGCGGTGTCGGGGCTGCTGTCGTGGCGTTGTGCGCGGGTCCGCGTAGCGGTCTCGTGTGTGTGAATGGTGTTGTGGTGCAGTGGTTTGTGTGTGGTGTGAGTGGGCCGCGGAGCGGTCTGCGGTGGTGTGGTGTGTGTGGTATGATCGAATCATGTTGTTTACCAGTGTGTGTGGCGCGAAACGCCTGCGAGGACTCCGCGGAGCGGGGTTCGGTGTGTGCGCTGGTGTGACGGAACATGTTGTGCGTGAGGTGATTACGGCGACGTTCCTTAACGAGGGCCGCGAAGCG